>JAAFIN010000300.1 GCA_013297825.1 Cytophagales bacterium | reverse complement strand
ATTTTTTAACATGCTTTTAACATATTGAACAATCATTAAAAATGTATTATTTTTTCCATTTGATACCACAACCTACTGCTTTTGTAGAGGCATTTTCAATATTTTTGCCTGCGAGCATTGCATCAAGGGCTTCTTCCAAATATTTTTTAGATACACCTTCACTTTTGCGAGGACTGTCATCTATTGCACCAATATATTTTACAACACGTTTGTTGTCCAACACAAAAATATGTGGTGTTTTGGTTGCACCGTAAGCCTTTGCAATTTCTTGCGTGTCATCATACAAATAAGGGAATGTAAAATTTTTGTCTTTTGCACGCACTTTCATATTTTCAAAAGAATCATCAGGATATTGTGTAGCATCATTTGGATTGATGGCTACAACAGGCAAACCTTGCGGAGCATATTTTGCATTAAGGGCAATAATGCGGTCTTCATTTGCAACAGAAAAAGGACAGTGATTACACGTAAAAATCACAATATAACCTTTGGCTTTTTTGATGTCTTTCAATGACATTTTTTTGCCATCAATATTTTTTAATTTAAAATCTGTGGCGGTGTCACCTACATTGTAGCCTTTTGTACGCATTTGGATAAACAAAAATGCAAGTGCCAACAACAAAATAATAGGTAAAAAAAGTAATTTTTTCATTTTTTTAGAAAAATTGGTTTTAAAAAGTTGTTTTAAAATACAAAGGCAAAATTAGGCATTTCTAAAATCAATCATATTTAAAAATTTGTTAAAAAATAGATTATTTTTTTTGTTTTAATAAAAATAAATCTTGCATTTGGCTGTTTTTGTACTTTCCCCTTACTACTTTCCCCTTTCCCCTAAATCTAATTACCTATTTCCTTTATTGCCTCCACTAATTTATCCAAATCCGCCAATGTATTATAAAATTGTGGCGTAACACGCACACCTGTCAAAAAATCAGTATCAAAACCTGCGGTGTGAATTTTGTATTTTTCAAATAAAATTTTTGTGATTTCTGAGGCTTTCATACCTTTTATACCAAAATTCGCAATCGCACAAGCTCTGTCAAGTGGCGTATTAAAATATACATTTTGGCATTGATTATTTTCTTGAAGATTTTTTATTTTTTTTGTCCAATAATTTTGCAAATATTTTAGGCGTGCTTGTTTCAAAGGCGTTCCTAAAATATTGTGATAATCAATCGCCTCAAAAACCGTCATAAAAACAGGCATTGGTATAGCACTTGTATTTTCTAATTTTGTGATGTCGTTTTCATTTTTATTCACACTTGCCAAAAGCGGAGAAATATTTTTAATTTTTTCATTTTTTATAAAAATAATTCCAGCAGTAAGCGGTGCAGAAAGCCATTTGTGTAGATTGGCAACCCAATAATCGCAATCCAAATCTTTCAAATCACATTCAATATGTGCCAAAGTATGTGCAGAATCTAGAAGAACCTCTACATTATGCTTATGGGCAATTTCTATAATTTTTTTTACAGGCAAAATCTGTCCTGTCCAATGGATAAGATGCGTTACAACCAATAATTTTGTATTTGGCGTAATTGCATTTTCAAAAACAGACACGATTTCCTCGTCATTTTGAGGGTGCAGTGGAATATCAATCCACTTATAAATTGTGCCTTCTTTTTGTGATTTTTGGATAATTGCCTCTAACGCTGTGGGATAATCTTGGCGAGAAGCTATGATTTCATCACCTTTTTGCAATTTGATGCCTGAAATAATGGTATTAAGTCCATCAGTTGCATTGCGACAAAAAGCAATATTTTCCCAATTTATATGTAGAAAATCTTGAAATTTTTGTTTTAATTTTTTTAAAATATTATCTTTTTCTTGACGCATCAAATAGGTATTAGATTTATTCAAATTTCTTGTATGATTGATTTGAATTTCTAATAAAGTATTGGGCAAAGTTCCATAATAACCATTTTCCAAATTGATAAAATCACTTTGGAGGTCATAATCTTGTTGAATGAACGCCCAAAATTCTTCATTTTGAGCAAGTTCGTCAGTAGAAAAATGTGAAAAGTTTTGTTTGAAAGAAAGCATGAAAATTAAGAATTAGGAATTAGGAATTAAGAATGAAACAGCCAAATAAGAGCAGGATTTTAAGATTTTTTGGATAATTCAGGATTAAACAGCCAGATAGTTATGGAATGAAAAAGGCTGTTTCATTTATCATTCAACATTTATCATTGTATTTGGCTGTTTCATTTACCATTTACCATTTACCATTCACAATTCACCATTATTTATTCATTTCCCTCATTACTTCTAAGGATTTAGGTGGTGTAAAATTTTCAATATTAAAGCTATAAAAATCCAAAAGCGTATCCAACAAAACGCCTCTAAATTGTGGATAAATATGCACAGGAGCAAGAAAATCATTTGTTAAAAGATTATCAATCATTTCCCAAACTTCTGCAATTAAAGTGCAATGTAATTGATTTTCTTGAAATTGTAATCGCATTTCTGCACTATTAGCAGGCAAAAAACCCAAAAAATATGGAAGTTTTGCCAAAAAATACAAATGAAAATGTGCAGTATCAGCCTTATTTTCATCATCTATTCCGTCAAAAATCAAAAAAGCATTTTTTAAAAAATCAAATAACAAATTATTTGCTTGTTGGTCTTTGATACATTTCCCCAAAATTTCGGTCAAAAATAATGCAATCGTGGTTTTGGTGTAATTATAAGGAATGGTTTGGTACAAAAAAGTACATCTTGATTCTGCAATTTTGCCCAAACCTTGATTTGATTTATTAGGATAAACCACCAAATCCAACAAAGTAAGCGGTTGAAAAAGTGCCATTTTTCCGCCTTTGTGCGTGCGTGCTTGGTGCAACATATAACTTTGCAAGCCAAAAACATTGGTATAAATGCGTGTGATAATGCTACTTTCGCCATATTTGAACGTTTGTAATACAATGCCTTCTGTTTTTTCTTTCATCTTTTATGGTTGTGAAATATTGCAAATTTACGAAAATTTGGCAAGAAATTTTATGTTTTTGTGCTAATTTTTTGGAGTATTTTTGGAGTTTAAAAAAAAGTAAAAATAAATTTGGAAAATACAGAATTATCTCCTAATTTTGCTGACTAATTTTATGAAAAATATAATAAGGAATTGCACAAGAAATTGTGCAATTTTTCTGTTTTTTTGGCAAGGTTCTGCATGAATTTTTTATTAAAAATTTAATAAAAAACTTTGTGTAAGAACGATTTTTGTATAAAATCGTTCTTTTTATTTTTTTATAAAAATCCCTCAGCCCCAAAGGGAACAAAAGAAATTTTAATAAAAATTTTAAAATTTTGATAATTTACTTTTTTTAAAGTCCCTTTGGGTCAGGGGCTTACATCATTATTATTTTACCAATATGGCAATTTCATATTACACACAAGAAGGATTGGATAGATTACACGAAGAACTCCATAACCTCAAACTAAAAGGACGTGCTGACATCGCAAGACAAATCGCAGAAGCACGCGATAAAGGAGATTTAAGCGAAAATGCGGAATATGACGCAGCAAAAGAAGCACAGGGTTTGTTGGAATTAAAAATCTCAAAACTTACCGAAGTTATCAACAATGCACGTCTTATAGATGAAAGCACAATAGACATTAGTAAGGTGTCTATTTTGTCAAAGGTAAAAATCAAAAACCATAAAATGAACAAAGAAGTAACCTATACACTTGTATCAGAAGAAGAAGCTAATCTTTCACAAGGCAAAATATCTGTGCAATCACTTATCGGAAAAGGTCTTTTGGGCAAACAGGTAGGTGATATTGCTGAAATTCAAGTACCTGCTGGTATGCAAAAACTTGAAGTTTTGGAGATTTCAAGGTAATTTAGGTGTCAGGAAACAGGTATCAGGGAACAGCCTACTTAGGTATCAGGGAACAGCCTACTTAGGTGTCAGGAAACAGCCTACTTAGGTGTCAGGAAACAGGTATCAGGAAACAGCCAAAAATCGCAAAATTGGCATTAAAAAATGCTTTTGAATTGAAAAAAAATATTTTCTTTTAAAAAATAACAAAAAACACCTTATATTAAATAAATGTAAGGTGTTTTTTATTTAATTTTACAACACTTTTGAGCAGGATTTTCAGGATTTTAAGATTGGCAGAATTAAATACAAATTAAACCTTGAACCTTGAAACCTTTTGAACCTTTTGAACTTTAAACCTTGAACTTTAAACCTTGAACTTAAACTTTTAAACCCAAACTATGAGTCGTATTTTTTTCTTTAGTTCTTCTTTTTTGTTGCTTTTGTTCCCCCTTTGGTGTTCAGGAGGCTTATTTGCCCAAGAACGCCCTAAATTGGTCGTAGGAATTGTAATTGACCAAATGCGTTATGATTATTTGCATAGATATTATAATAAATATGGTGATGGTGGCTTCAAAAGGCTTATGAAACAAGGTTTTCTTGCCAAAAATATGCACTATAATTATGTGCCTACCGAAACCGCACCAGGACACGCTTCTGTTTATACAGGTACTACGCCTGCGAAACACGGTATCGTGGCTAATAATTGGTACGAAAAAGGCAAAGATATGTATTGTGTGGGTGATTCTACCCAAAAAGTAGTGGGAAGTATCACAGGAAATGGCAATATTTCCCCAAAAAATCTCCTTGTAAGTACTTGGACTGATGAACTCAAAGTTGCGACACAAGGCAGAAGTAAAGTAATTGGTATTTCTCTCAAAGACAGAGGTGCAGTATTGCCTGCAGGTCATAGTGGAAATGGAGCTTTTTGGTATGATTATTCAAGTGGAAAATTTATTTCAAGCACTTTTTATGGTCAAAAATTGCCTTCTTGGGTAGAAAATTATAACAACAAAAAAAATCCTGATAAATACCTCAATAGCACTTGGGAAACGCTTTATCCTATTGAAAAATATATTGAAAGTTCAGCAGATGATATGCCTTACGAAAGAAAATTAGGCGGAAAAGACAAAGCTACTTTTCCTTACATAATGAAGGATATTGTAGCAGGAATGAAAAAACAACAACTCAAACAATCACCTTATGAGCTTATTCCTTTCACGCCTTATGGTAATTCAATGGTGAAAGATTTGGCTCTTGAAGCACTTACACACGAAAAACTTGGCAAAGGACA
>JAAFIN010000029.1 GCA_013297825.1 Cytophagales bacterium | reverse complement strand
AATACATTTTTTAATAAAAAAGAAAAAATTTCTAATAGTGAAAATCACCTCACAAGGTCAGAATTTTTAGTAAAAAGTGCTTTGTGGGCAAGTAGTGTGCCTTTGGGTTTGTTAAGTTATGGTATGTCTTGGGGTGCGACTGATTTTAGGGTGCATACTGTAAATGTAAAAATCCCTAATCTTTCCAAAAAATGGCGTGGTTTGAGAATAGGGCATATTTCAGATATTCACGTGGGAAGTTATTTTGATGACAAGGCTATTCGCAGAGGAATTGAATTATTAAAACAGCAAAAACCTGATATTATTTGTTTTACAGGTGATTTGATTAATCAATATACTGATGAAGCAAAACAATATTTTTCTGCACTTTCTACCTTAAAAGCACCTTTGGGCGTGGTTTCTTGCTTAGGAAATCACGATTATGGTGATTATTTTGAATGGAAATCTTTGGCAGAAAAAACAAAAAATTTGGAAAAAATGTACCTTCTGCACAAAGAATTAGGCTGGAAATTACTGGTTGATGAAACGTTTTTTTTGGAAGAAAATAACGAAAAATTAGCTTTTTTGGGTGTGGGAAATTGGAGTGCATTTAGCAGATTTCCGCAATATGGTAACCTCTCAAAAACCTATCAATTAGCCCAAAATGAAGCCCAAAACAAAATTTTGCTTTCACACGACCCTTCACATTGGGACGCACAAATTCGTGATTACAAAGACATCAATCTCACACTTTCAGGGCATACACACGGAATGCAATTAGGCATAGAAATTGGAAATTTTAAATGGAGTCCTTCGCAATATATGTATGACCAATGGGCTGGGCTTTACGAAAAAAATAAGCAACAAATTTATGTCAATCGTGGTTTTGGTTATTCACAAGTATTGCCTGCACGCATTGGTATTTTACCTGAAATTACGATTTTGAACATAGTTTAAAAAGCTCAAAAGCTCAAAGGTTCAAAAGTTCAAAGGTTTAAAAAACTCAAAAGTTCAAGGTTTCATTTTGTATTTAATCCTGTTAATCTTAAAATCTTGAAAATCTTGTTTCAGACTTTGGCTGTTTCATTCATCATTAAAATTCCCCCTTTGGGGGTTAGGGGGCTAAATATTGACTTTTTCCCCAATCACATATTCGCCTTGTTGGTGTGAGCTTGTGGTTATCATTTCGCCCAAAAAGCCAGCCAAAAATAATTGTGTTCCCATAATGACAGCTACCAATGCAAGATAAAAAAGTGGTTGTTCGTTGATTTCACGCCCTTTGATATGCCTTACAAAAACATTCATATATTTGTCATAAATCATATAAAGCGTTATCATAAAACCCATCATAAACGACAAAATGCCCATACTTCCAAAAAAGTGCATAGGGCGTTTGCGAAATTTGGACACAAACATAATGGACAATAAATCCAAAAATCCATATAAAAATCGTTCTAAACCAAATTTTGTTTTGCCATATTTGCGAGCTTGGTGTTTTACGACTTTTTCGCCTATTTTCCCAAAACCTGCCCATTTCGCCATTACAGGAATATAACGGTGCATTTCGCCATACACCACAATATTTTTTACAACTGCAAGGCGATAGGCTTTCAATCCGCAATTAAAATCGTGTAATTTTATGCCTGAAAACCAACTTGTAACCCAATTAAAAAGTTTGGTAGGGACAGTTTTCATAATAGGGTCTTTGCGGTCTTTTTTCCAACCAGAAACCAAATCGTATTTTTGGTTGATAATCATATCATACAATCCAGGAATTTCATCAGGGCTATCTTGGAGGTCAGCGTCCATTGTGATAACTACTTTACCTTTTGCCTCCTGAAAACCTGTTTGCAATGCACCTGATTTGCCATAATTGCGTGTAAAACTTATGCCTTTGCAAGCAGGATTTTGCTGTGCAAGTTGTTGGATAATTTCCCACGAACTGTCAGTGCTTCCATCATTTACAAAAATAATTTCATACAAAAAATTATTTTTTTTCATGACTTCATCAATCCAATTTGCTAATTCAGGCAAAGATTCTTCTTCATTAAAAAGTGGAATAATAACAGATATATCCATAAAGCCCCCTAACCCCCAAAGGGGGAATTTTAGTTTTGTATAAATTTCAACTTTTGGAGGGTTTCAAACCCTCCAAAAGTTTTTACCAATGTTTTTTATAACAAATTTTCCTCAAAAAAATATTCAATTATTTGAGTTTTTAATAATTCTTCTTGTTCTTTTCCAGTCATAAAAGGCAAAGGCGTTGCATTTTCCCAAATAGGAAAACCCTCTTTATCCACACCTACAAGCGTATAAAAGCCCAATTTACTCATCAATCTACAAACTGCTATGTGCATAAGGTCTTGTTTTTCTTCTTTGGTAAATGTTCTTGTGCCTTGTCCAAGCTCTTGAATGCCTATCAAAAACAAAACAGTATCAAGGTCTTGGGGGCGTTTTCCTACCCATTGTTGCACTTCGTCCAAAATCCATTCCCATTTTTGGGCTAAATTTGCTTGCGAAAATGCTTTTTTTTGTATTTCGTTCAAAGTTTAAAATTTAAGGTTTAAAGTTCAAAAAAATTAGGAATAAGAAACATTTTATTTCTAATTCCTAATTTTTATCAAACCAAAATAATTTTTATTTGTATTTTGGCTATTCATTTATCATTCAACATTTATAATTTAACATTGAATTTTGGCTGTTCATTTATCATTCAACATTTATAATTTAACATTGAATTTTGGCTGTTCATTCACCATTTACCATTCAACATTCACCATTATTAAATGCTTCTATTCAAGTCAAATTTTTCTAAATAATCTGCCACACGCCTCGCAAACATTCCACCCAACGCACCATCAATAATTCTGTGGTCATAAGAATGTGAAATAAACATCAAATGTCTAATGCCTATCATATCACCTGTTGGCGTTTCAATAACCGCAGGTTTCTTTTTGATAGCACCAAAAGCAAGTATTGCCACTTGTGGTTGCATAATAATTGGCGTTCCCATTTCATTACCAAAACCGCCAATATTTGACATAGAATAAGTACCTCCTGAAAGTTCGTCAGGATTAAGTTTGTTAAGTCTGGCACGTCCTGCGAGGTCATTTACTTTTTTGGCAAGACCTATAAGGCTTAATTCATCAGCATTTTTGATGACAGGGACAATTAAATTACCTGTTGGCAATGCAGCAGCCATTCCAACATTGATGTCTTTTTTGACAATAATTTTATCACCTTCCACTGAAGAATTAACCAAAGGAAAATCTTTAAGTGCTTTTGCGATTGCCTCTATAAAAATAGGCGTGTAAGTGATTCCCTCGCCTTCACGTTTGCGATAAGCCTCTTTCACACGTTCTCTCCAAAGGACAATATTTGTAACATCAACCTCAATAAATGTAGTAACGTGAGGCGAAATGCGTACAGATTCTACCATTCTTTGGGCTATCATTTTACGCATTCTATCCATTTCTATAATGTCAGCTTTTCCGCTATAAGACACTGCGGTTTGCGTAACAGAATTTTCTGCTGAAATAGGTGTAATAAGCGTTTGTGGTTTTTCGTCTTTTGGAATTTTTGGGGTAATAATTTGAGCATTTTGAGCATTATTTTCTTTTGCAATCGTTTGCGGAGTGCGATATGAAATATACGCCAAAATATCTTTTTTAGTAACACGTCCTTCTGCTCCTGTGCCTTTGATGTTGTCAAGTTCTTGCATTGAGATTTTTTCTTCTCTTGCAATACTCATCACAAGAGGCGAATAAAATTTGTTGCTTTGGTTTGTTTGGGCTTGTTCAGGTGCGGTATTTATGAGGTTTTGAGCTTGTGAAATGTTATTTTCTATGTTTTTTGCATTTTTTTCTTCTGAATTGGGCGTTGAGGCAGGAGCAGATTCGCCACCTGTTGCAATGACAGCAATGGCTTTGCCAACCGCAACTACATCACCTTCTTTTGCCAATATTTGTTGTAATATACCTGCGTGAGTAGCAGGAATTTCAGTATCTACTTTGTCAGTAGCTACTTCAAGTACAGGTTCATCTTGGGCGATAGGGTCGCCTATATTTTTAAGCCATTTGAGGATAGTGCCTTCCATTACGCTTTCGCCCATTTTGGGCATTACCATTTCAACGATTGCCATTTTTTAGGAAAAAATAAGTTTAAAAAAATTTGCCCAAAATTAGTGTTTTTTTTTGATTTTTTGGTTATTGTTATGTAATTTTAGAAAAAAAACCTTTTAGAAAAATAAACAAACAAGAAACGCATTAAAATTTTTTAACCTCAAACTAATTTTAAAATCATGAAAATTCCTATTAATTCTCCCATCTTTAAATTGCCAATGACTACTGAATTTCTTAACGAGAAAGATGTTGAAATAATCAATGAATGGATAAAAAAACAAAATCCTACAAAACTTATTTTATGTATTGTATTTATTGTATCAGCAATTATATTTTTTGTTTCTTTTAGTTTTATGATGTCGCCTGGTATTCGCAAATCTCCTTCCCATTTTTCTATTGCTGTTTCTTATTTTATAAGTTTGGGGGCTTTTCTTATATCGGGTAAGAAGTTAATTACATCAGTTTTTAGTCATTCTACAGATAAAACGCTTAATCACAAAAAAAAGAGAATTGTTACTGTTAGCATCAATGATAAAGTAGCAAGAGATGCGTATTATTTATATTTTGATGAAGGTGGAGCTTATTGTACACTTTCAGAAGAAAAAGAATGGGAAAAATATCAAGTAGGTCAAAAAATCAAATTTCATTTATACATTGACCAAAATTCTTTTTTTAGATATGAAATTGTTGAGTAGTGGTTAATAAAAATTAAATTGTCTGGTGTTTGGTGAGGACACCAAACACGGTTTTAGCATTGTTTGGTATCCTCACCAAATAAATTTTCACATTATTTTATAAGACATTTTAACATTTATCAAACAGTAGTTTGTAATTAAAAAAAATCAGTTTTTCAAGGATTTATGTGGAAAGTAACATTTGGTGAGGACATCAAACGTGGTTGTAGAAAAAAACTTTTGAATTTGGCTGTTCCATTTATCATTTATAATTCATCATTTATCATTAAAATTATGGTAATTCCTTTAACGTCAGATTTATTAAAACAAAATATGACCACAGAAACCCTCACTCAAATAGATATACAACTTATCAAAGAGTGGGTAAAAAACAATAATATTGGTTCTGTTGGTATGTTGGTTGTTTTTGGGATAATATTTTTTATTTCTTTGTATATTTTTCTAAATTATTATTATTCTCCTGCTTTTTGGATAGGATTTGTAAGTTTTGTGCTTATTTGCGTGATAGGAAGTTCTATGTTATTTTATTCGTACACAAATAAAACGCTTACTGAAAATAAAAAAAGGGTGCTTGTGGTAACTATTAGCGAAAAAATTATCAAAAGGGAACGAGTGAATAATAAACAAAATACAGATGTTCCTTATTTGTATTTTGGTAATGAAAATATAAATTGTATTGTGGAGAAAGAGGCTTGGGACAAATACAAAATAGGTCAAAAAATTAAATTTCATTTTTTTCTTGACCAAAGTTTCTTTTTTAAATATGAAACTGTTGAGTAATTTGCACTTAGACATAAAGCATAAAAAATGGTTCTGTGACAATTTTTGTGGAAGACTAATGTAACACACACTTTTAGTGTGTGAAAAACATAGTTAAATGAGGCTTTGACAAAGACACACACTAAAAGTGTGTGCTACAAAATATCGTTTGTTTCTTTTTCCACAAAAATTGTCAGACAACCTAAAAAATTAGCTTTTGAATTTTAAACTTTTTTAAATTTTTAAAAATTATGGAAATACCTTCTAATTCGTCAGTTTTTCGGTTTCAGATGCAAGAAGAACCTATTAACAAAGAAGATGTGAAAAGCATTAAAAAATGGGCAAGAAACAATAGTTTTAAAATTCTTATTATTTTGCTTGTGCTTGTGTTGATATTTGTGGCTTGTGTGTATGTTTTTTTACAGTTTAAAAATTCTGGTGCTATTTGGACAGGGCTAATTTGTCTTGTATTGATAGGTCTTTTGGGTGGTTCTTTATTATTTTATTCACACACAGGCAAAACGCTTGCTGAAAAGAAAAAAAGGACAACCATTGTAACTATCAGCGAAAAATCAATAAAAAATGAATTTGAAAATGGTCAAAAAGTACGTGAAATGCACTACATATATTTTGGTAGTGAATTGGTTTTTGCCACAGTACACAGAGCAGAATGGGAAAAATGCAAAGTAGGTCAAAAAATCAAATTTCATTTTTTGCTTGACCAAGATGCTTTTTTTAGATACGAAACTGTTGAATAAAAAAGAAATAAATTTATAGTTTTTACAAAAATAAAACCTCAAAAAAAGCTATTCGTCAATCCAAAATAGCATTTCAAAAAGTAAAAATACCCATTCATAAAACATTGGTATTTTTATTTTTTTTTGTAAATACTTTTGTAAAAAAATAAATTTAAACTTTTAAAAAAAAATCTTAAAATTATGGAAATTCCTGGAGATTCACCTTTTTATAACTTACCAAGAACAATAGAATCTCTTAGTTCAGGGGACATACAAACCATCAATGAATGGTTAGGAAATAGTAATACTGCTACTATTGCAATGTTGGTTATACTTGGAGTAATATTTTCTATTTGTTTGTATACTTTCAAAAAATATGCGTCATCTGTTGCTTTTTGGATAGGATTAGTAAGTTTTGCATTTTTTTGTGTTGCAGGAATTACGTTATTATTTTCTTCACCAACAGCCAAAACGCTTGCTGAAAAGAAAAAAAAGGTGCTTGTTGTAACTGTTAAAGAAAAAATAACAAAAATGGAACGTCAAAATCAACGCAGGGAGGAAGTTTATTATTTGTATTTTGATAAAGATAGGGCTTTTTGCAAACTTCCAAAAGAAGAATGGAATACCTATAAAGTAGGTCAAAAAATCAAATTTCATTTTTTTATTGACCAAAATACTTATTTTAAATTTGAAAATGTGCAGTAATTTGTATTGAAAATAATAAAAAAAGCCCAAAGTGGAATTTTTTGAAATAACCAAAAAAAGCTAAAAATCTAAGATTTTTAGCTTTTTTTGGCTGTTTCATTTATCATTTAACATTTATCATTCATCATTATTTCTAAGCATAAAGCAATTTATAATATTCGTCAGCCATACGAGCAGATTCAAACATAGGTTTTACGTCCATTGTGCTTTGGGCTACGATTTTTTGCCATTTTTCATTTTCTTTGTAATACATTGGAATAACTTTATTTTCAAAAATATCATACATACCTGCACAATCTATTGCATCTTGTTCTTCAACAGGCAATTTTTCATCAACAGGAGCAATGATAAATGAATTTTCGTTATCTTTTGCAAATTCGCAAATCCAACCATCAAAAGTAGATACACTCACAGCACCATTCATTGCACCACTCATTCCACTTGTACCAGAGGCTTCACGTGGTCTGCGAGGCGTATTAAGCCAAATATCAGCACCGCCTTTGAGCAATTTGGAAAGACCAAGTTCGTAACCTGTCAATACTGCACAATTAGGCATATCTTGGGTATAACTTGTAAGGTGATTGAACACACTTATTGCTCCGTGGTCAAGTGGATAAGGTTTTCCAGCCCAAATAATTTGAACAGGTTGGTCTTTGCGTGCTACCAAAGCCTTAAATCTTTCAATGTCATTGAGCAACAAATCAGCACGTTTGTATGCTGCAAATCTGCGTACCCAAATAATTGTAAGTACATTTTCGTCCATAATTTTGCCTGTTTGGTTGGCAACTTCTTTGAACAAAAGTGATTTTAATTCTTTTTTTCTTTGAGCAAGTGCTTTGTATTGTTTTTTCTCTGCAAATTTATTGATGTCTGCATCTTCCCAATAATTTTGATTTTGTGCGTTGGTAATTGGGATAATTTTGCAGATATTTTTAAATGGTTTCCACATATCTTTGGAAACGTCTGCGTGAAGTTTTGACACACCATTTGCAATTTTAGCCATACGCAACGCTGAAACGGTGTAATTTAATACACCACTTTTGTCGGTTTCGTGGTCAATTTCTGCTTGGGTAAGTTCTTTGGTAAAAAATCCCATTTCATTCAAAAAATGTGCATTGTGTTCTTCGTTACCAGCTCTTTCAGGCGTGTGTGTAGTGAATACAAAATGTTTTTTGAGTTCTTTAAGATTGTTGTTGTATTTGTGATACAAAAGATGATAAGCCAAAGGCAAAGCGTGTCCTTCGTTGATGTGGTACATTTCAGCACCGCCCAAAGCCTCTACCAATTTTCCACCGCCTACACCAAGCACAATGCTTTGTGCTACACGTGTAGAAATGTTGTCATCATAGAGTTTGTGTGTGATGGTACGAGAAAGGAAATCATTTTCAGGAATATCAGTTGTAAGCAAATACAAAGGCACATTTCCAAAAATTCCAGCAGGAACTTTCATTGCTTTTACATATACTTTGTGATTTCCACTGATATTTACCGTAACGATAATACCTGTATCTTCCAAAAAGCTGTATCTTTTTTCGTGGAATTGTGGACGCATTGACATATCATCATTACGCATTTGGTCATAATAACCATATTTCCACAGCATACCCACTGCGATAAAATTTTGTTTCAATTCAAAAGCACTGCGTAAATGCGAGCCAGCCAAATAACCTAATCCACCAGAATAGATTTTGAGGGCTTGGTCAAGAGCAAACTCCATACAAAAGTATGCAGTTTTGGTGCTGTATTCAGGGGCAGGCGTGTAAGGCAAATCCCAGTAATTAGAAAGAGATTTTTCAGATTCAGAGATAACTTCTGCTTTTTTCTTTGCCATAAAAATTTAAAAAACCTTTGAATAAAGGTAAATTGATTGGGTTTTTAGATATATTTTTTTCAAAAAAAATTTTATTATAAAGACAAATTTTTATTTTTTTAAAAAATTTGGTGCAATGATAAAAAAAAATATTTATAAAAAAAATGAATTTCGGGCAAATAAAGCAAAATAAAAAATGGCAACGATTGTATTTTTATAAAGCTCAAAAGTTCAAAAGCTCAAAAGTTCAAAAGCTCAAAAGTTCAAAAGCTCAAAAGTTTAAAAGTTCAAAAGTTCAAAAGCTCAAAAGTTCAAAAAGTTCAAGAGTTCAAAAGTTCAAGGTTTAAGGCACATTACTATACAGTTTCTAAAAGTTGGGTATAAAACCTAACTTTATTGATAAAAAATATCACTAAAATAGGGTTTTATACCTGTTTTTTAGCGAATTTTAAAACTGTACGGTGATATGGGTTTAAGTTTCAAAAAATTCAAAAGAATGACTTTTGAGCTTTTTGAACCCTTTTTGAGCTTTTTGAACTCTTTTTGAGCTTTTTGAACCCTTTTTGAGCTTTTTGAACTCTTTTAAATTATTTCAACATTCCCAAAATTTCCAAAGCAAGTGCTTTATAATCTTTTGCACCTGTGCAATGTTTGTCAAAAGTAAAAACATCTTGACCTGCTGAGGTAGCTTCTGCTAAGGTAATATTTTGGCGAATACCATTCTCAAAAACTTTTCCTTCATATATATTACGCACAGTATCCGCAATTTCTTTGCGAAAAATAGTGTGATTAAGCTGTGTGAGTAACATTCCCAAAATCTCAATATTGGGATTAAGGTTTTCTTGTAATTTGGTAATAAGGTCAAAAATCGTTTGAAGTCCTTTTACTGCCAAATATTCAGCTTGTACCACTACAATCGCTTTTTGGGACGCAATCAAAGCATTTAAGGTAAGAATACCCAAACTTGGCGGACAATCTATCAAAATAAAATCATATTTTGGCAATACACTTTTAAGCAAAGTTCTCAAACGAAAATACCCATTTACATCAGCTTGTAAGCGAACTTCTGCCTCTGCCAAATCCACTTCTGCAGGAATTAAATCCAGATTTTTGTCCAAATTAACAATAGGCAATTCTGTATTTTCGCAAAGTGATTTATAAATACTTGCATTGGGTGTTTCAACGCCTGACGCTTGTGAAAGGTTTGCTTGTGGGTCAAGGTCAATTACAAGCACTTTTTTACCTTCCAAACTCAAAGCCTTTCCAAGATTGTGGGTAGTAGTGGTTTTGCCTACACCGCCTTTATGATTTACAACAGAGATAATCATTTTTTTTAAATTTTTTTTGCGAAATTAACAAAAAACTTTGTCAATACAATTTTTTTTAAAATGCTAAAAATAAGGAATTAGTAAAAAACAAAATGTAAGTTTGGAACACAAATTTTCATAGTGTTTTTTTAATACATTTGAAAAAAAGCTACTGAAAAAAAGCTACAAATTAAAAATTATAATTATTCCTTAGGAAAAGAAATAAAATAACTTAATTTTATAAAACCCTGAAAGGGTTTAACAATAGTAACCCCACGTGAAACGTGGGGAAGTAAAAGAGTAAGTTGTTTAATTATCATTCCTTAATATGCTATTTTTTGATTTTTATCTATTAAAAAAAGAGTCTAAACTATCTTCTGTATTGATATTTAGCTTCTTTTTGAGGCGATTTCGTGCTACTTTTACTGCCTCTACGCTTACATTACAAAGTATGGCAATTTCTTTGCGTGATAAATTCATACGAATATATGCACAATGACGCATATCATTTGGGGTAAGATTTGGAAATTCTTTTTTGAGATTTTGAAAAAAATTAGGATGTACTTCCTCAAAATGTTGTTTGAAATGTTCCCAATTTGTTTCAAAAAATTCATTTTCTCTAATATCTCCTTTTAGGTTTTGAAGTTGTTTTCTGAGGGTATCAGAAAGATTATTTTCTTGGAGAAGTGGCGTAATATCAGTTTTTAGTTTTTCTAAGGTTTCATTATTTTTGATAATGTGCAAGGTGCTGGTAGTAAGTTGGCGATTTTTGAGTGCATTTTCTTGTTCCAATATTTTGTTTTCTTGAGTTCTAAGTACATTTTCTTCTTCAAGACGTTCATTTAGAAGGTGTTGATTTTCTATTTCAAGGTCTTGGGCAATAATTTTACTTTCTGATATTTTGAGCCTTTGGTGCATAATAATACGAATAAAAACCGCAATAACCACGACAAATAAAACCAAACTTGCGAGCAACCACAACCAAAGATTTGTGATTTTTTGTTGTTGGGTAAGTTCCTTGATGATTTGTTTTTGTTGTGCTACATCATATATTATTTTAAGACCATTGAGTTGCAAACGTGAGCCTTCTATGGCAATTTCGTTTTTGGTTTCAATGTATTTTTCGTAAAATTCATATACTTTTTGTGGATTATTTTCTAATTTGTGGATATTTACCCAAGCCAAATACGTATTAGCAATATTATGCCTTGCTTTGAGTTTTAGGTTTATTTCCAATGATTTTTCTAATAATTCTTTTGCAAAATCAATATTTTTTTGTCCTGCGATAAGCAAAATTGCCATATCTAATAACGCACTACTTTTAGTAACTTTGCCTGAACTTCCTTTTTGCATAATATCCATATAATATTTTGCAGAATCAAGGGTAATATATGTAGGTTTTTTGTTTTGTTTTTGGAGCAAAACATCATTTCTTAGTTTGACAGCTATTGCATAATCAGGGAGATTAGCATTTGTAAAATGTAAAATAGCTTCCCCAGAAAGTTTTTCAGCTTCTTTGTATTTTTCCAAAAAAATATAAATTTCAATTTGTTGGCTTGTAATTTTTCCTTTTGAAACATTATTAGAAGTGGTTTTTACCAATTCTTTTGCTTTTTGGATATATTCCAAAGCTCCTTCGTATTGGTAAAGTTCGGTATAAATACCTGCAAGATTGTGATAAACTTTTCCTTCTAGCACAACATCTTTATTATTATTTAATTCTTGTAATATTTTTTGATAAATTGTAATAGATTCCTTGTGTTTTTTGCGTAGGTGATGAAGTATAGCAGTTTCAAAATCCAATTTTAGAACTTTTATTTCCATTTCTTTGTCCCAATTTTTGCCTTGTTTTTTACAGGTTTCCAAAAAATCAACGCTGTATTTTATATATTTTTCAAGGGAATCAAGAGCATTGGCTTTAAAAAAAGTGAATTTTTTGAGTGTATAATAAGTCAATAAAAGTGTATCTTGTGGTGTATTTTTTTTATCAAAACATTTTTTGAATGTGTTTAATTCTTGGTGAATTTGGTTAAAATCAGATATTTTATTTACATTTTTTTCTGCCTTTTTTAATAAATCTATGCAATTTTCTGTATTTTTTTGTGCATAAATATTTGGAAAAAATAATATTAAAAATATAAAAAATATAAAGTAAGGTGTTTTGGTAAGGTATTTCATAAGGCAATATTAAAAGTAATAAACTAAATTTTTCAAAGAAATTATTAAAAATATTTTTGAACATTAAAAACTATATTTCTAAATAATTAATTTTTTGTTCGTCATAACCATACTCCGCTAATTGTCTGCCTTCTTCATTAAAATAACCTTCCGAAGTAACTTTGAGTAAATGCAATCGTTCAAAATGTTTTCTGTTGTGGCTCAATCCGATTATTCTTGTCAATACTTCATCTCTACAAAGAGCAGAAACTTTTATCCCAAATTCATTGATAGATGCCATCACATACCAAACAATTCCAACTTTTTGGGGTTTGGGTGTTTGATTGATAAATAGCACTGCACCTGTTTGAAGGCTTATTCTTACGCTTATTTCAAAAGTATTTTGACAATGTGGGCAAGTATGATTTATATAATTTTGTTGCCACATACCATTATTTCCTGTATATGTTCCTTTTGGAAGTGTGCCTGCAGGGCAAGTATTGATAGGCTCTCCTTCATTGCAAAAAGGGCAAATAAAATCCAGCATAAATTATGTGATAAAATAATAATTCAAAAAAAAACTTT
Organism: Cytophagales bacterium; assembly: GCA_013297825.1. GTDB lineage: Bacteria > Bacteroidota > Bacteroidia > Cytophagales > Microscillaceae > JAAFIN01. The sequence goes on along the minus strand of JAAFIN010000029.1, from coordinate 18,275 downwards.
TTTGGAATGTCCAAACTAATTACAAATAACGTAAAAAGTATCATTTTTACAAAAAATAAAAAAATATAAGGAATGATAAATGTTGAATGATGAATGGAACAGCCAAATAAGAGCAGGATTTTCAAGATTTTAAGATTAGCAGGATTTTATTGAATAAAAAAGCCAAACCTTAAAAAAGGTTTGGCTTTTTTATTTGAAAAAAAAGAACAAAAGCTATTAAAATTCCCCCTTTGGAGGTTAGGGGGCTATTTATTCAACCACAATTTTTTTAGTTACTTTCCCAATTTTTACCAAATAAGTGCCTTTTGCCCAATCTTTAAGGTTTATTTTTAGGGAAGTTTCTTTTTGGGAAAAGGTTTCTAACATTGATTTTCCAAAAATATCATTTACCATTATTTTAGTATTTTGTGGAATATTATCAATCGTTACAAAATCAGATGTTGGATTTGGAAAAACATTGATTTCTTTTTCAAAATTTTCTATAAAAACAATATTAGAATACGAAAAACTACCATTTTCATCAAGTTGTTTTAACCTAAAATATGCACTATTTGGCTGTTTAATTCCCAATTCGTAATTCGTAATTCCTAATTGATTCGCATTTTTATCAACAAAAGCAATTTTATTAAAATCAACACCATTTTCAGCCATTTCTACGTCAAAACCTTTATTATTTACTTCGTTAGCGGTTTTCCAATGTAACAAAACATTGTTTTCATCTTGTCTTTTTCCTGAAAAACTTAACAATGTAAGTGGCAAAGGTGCAGTTTCTGACCCTATTGTCCAAGTAGAAAATGCGTTTATACCTGTTGCTTCTGCATATCCTGCACCATTTGTGCCATTGGTATAACCAGAACCTGCATCAATGGCTTGTTTCCAACCAATGCCAGCAGTCCAACGAAATAATCTTAACATTCCGCTCACACCTGCAAGTTCATCACTTGCATAATAAATTCGCATAATTGAATTAGTGCCTGTTGGTGTTCCTGTAACGCCATAAATACGTTTGATACCATTTCCTGAGCCTCTGTAATGTTTTCTTGTGAAAGAAACTGTATAATTTGTTCCTGTTGTACGTTGCAGATAAAGCCCTGTTCCTCTAATTTCGGTGCTTGCATTTGTAACATTTACACCTGATACGATAATTGCACCGCCTTGATTGGCATCATTTATGGCGGTGTTGTCTTTTACAATGTGGTTGTTTGCTCTGTCTTCTGACAAAATACCTGTTGTACCCAAATCTACATTTCTGCCATTGAGGTTTAAATCACCAAGCAACACATTTAATTCTGTGCTGACATTGATATTTTGGTTAAGTTGCACACCGTTTGCATTATTTATCCTAAGTCTTGCGATATTGGTGGTAACATCTGCATTGATATTTTGCAAAGTAGTTCCTTCAAAAGACAATAAACTTGTTGCTGTACCTGAATAAGTTGCTCCTGTATTTTGTGAGAAATTTCCTTTTGGATAAATACTTCCATTATTGGAGATTTGGGAGTTTGTGCCTTCGTTGCGAATATCATTTACTTTGATGTGTGTGCCAGAAAGCACCACAATTTTTGCACCTGCACGATTTACGAGGGTGCTTTGGGCAATGCACTTGCCTGCCAATAGGATACAAAAGAGTAAGAGTAATTTTTTCATATTAGTTGGTAAAAGTTGCTACAGTATAATAAACGGAAGTACCTGAACTAAGTGCTGATGAACGAATTGTGTAAATTTTACCTGCTGTTAGAGCCACATTGATATTACCTGTGATAGGAGTTGATCCTCCTGATGTAGCTAAAGTTACTGTTCCTACAATTGACCCTACTACAAATGTATTAGATGTGCCATTAGGAGTTACTTCCATCAAATCAAGGACAAGCCCTGTACCTACATTGGTAGCAAATGAATAAAAATCAATATTTATAGTGCCATTAGTAGGCGCCAAAAATGTAACAATATTTGCAAGCAGTGCAGGGTTTGAGCCAGCAGCAAATGGAGAGGCGTGTGCAATAGTATTGGTTAAAAAGTGTGGACAAAAAGCATTAGGAACTTGTGTTTTATTAGGCGCACCCCAGCTTGCATTTGTACCATCAGTTGTTAATACTTTTCCTGAATTACCTGTTTGGGTAGGCAAACTTCCACCACTTACTGTTGCCCAAGTGCCATCACCACGCAAATAAGTTGTATTATTTGCTGTACCTGTTCCCATATCTGCGGTATTAACTAAACCTGAAGCATTGGCTTGTATAAGTTGGTTACTCCCATTAAATGTATTACCTTGTGTGGTTACGTTTGTACTTAGGCGTGCATCTGCTACTGTACCTGATGAAATATTTGAACCGTTTAAGTTTGTGAGATTTGCACCACTGATAGTAGGCAAAGCACCGCCTGCAGTGGTTTGCACAAGTTGTGTGTTACCATTAAAAGTATTGCCTTGTGTGGTTACATTTGCACTCAGGCGTGCATCTGCTACTGTGCCTGACGAAACATTTGAACCGTTTAAGTTTGTGAGATTTGCACCACTGATAGCAGGCAAAGCACCACCTGCAGTGGTTTGCACAAGTTGTGCGTTACCATTAAACGTATTGCCTTGTGTGGTTACACTTGTACTTAGACGTGCATCTGCTATTGTACCTGATGAAATATTTGAACCGTTTAAGTTTGTGAGATTTGCACCACTGATAGCAGGCAAAGCACCAACTGCAGTAGTTTGCACAAGTTGTGTATTACCATTAAAAGTATTACCTTGTGTAGTTACACTTGTACTTAGACGTGCATTTGCCAATGTACCTGTAGTAAGTGCAGAAGCGTCAGTAGTTCCGCTACTTAATGAAGTCCAAGCACTACCATTATAAAAATAAAACCCTGCAGTAACGTCTGTTTGATATACCAATAATCCAGTAGCAGGTGTGGCAATAAGATTACGTTGTGCTTGTGTCATACGAGGTATGAGCATACCTTGGGTAGTTGATTTTACATCAAGAATTGCAGAGGCATCAGGGTTAGAGTTGTCAGCATTGACACCTACGCCTTGTGCAAATAGGTGTGATGTATTGCTTATTAAAATGAAAAGTAAAAAAATAGAAAATAAGGATTGTTTTTTCATAGCATTTTTATTAAGTAAATTTTTACCAAAATAACCTTTTTTTTTAATTTAAAAAAATATAAGGTTAATCAATGTAGTATTTTTTTGAGCAAGTCATTTGTTTTGTCTATTTTAGTCTTTTTTGTGTATCAGAATTTAGCAAACCTTGCTTTGCTTTTTGTATTTCAAGCAATAATTTTTCTGCTTTTAATAGTAGGTCTTGTCTGCCTTTTTGTTCAGAGGCAAGAATTTTATATGCGATGGCTAAATTTTCTTTGGTTTCGATATGTGTAGGGCGTAACGCATAGCTTTTTTCTGCATAATGTACTGCTTTTTCGTTTTCACCTTTGATAGAATAGGCAGTTGCTAATAGAAAATAAGCCTCTGCATTTTGCTTGTCTTGTTTTTCTGCTTCATGTAGGTAGGCAAGAGCTTCAGGCAATTTGCCTAATTTTTGCCCATAAAACCTCCCCAAATCTGATAAACAAAGACTCATATATTCCTGTTGTTTTTTTTGTAACGTAATAGGCGTATAAAGTTGAGTTTGTTTGTATGCTTCTAACGCAGTGTGAAGATAGGCAAGTTTTGCTTTATCAGGATTTTGGGGTGTTTGTGCCAAAAGTTGATTTATTCTTGCATAATTAAACCAAACCATACCAAACATCGGGAAAATATCTAATGCCTCCTCGCACAAAGGCAAAAGGTTTTGTAAGGTTTCTATTTGTTCAACAGTAAATTCTTGGGAACCACTTTTATAAAGTTCATCAGAAACTTTTTGCAAAGTAACTTCCACCAAATCCGCTTTTATTTTTGCACTATTTTTAGAGGTTTTAAGGTCATTTTGCATCAATGTTAGATTATCTTTCCAAACAGGATTGCGAGCTATGATAAGCCCACTAAATACCAAACTTACCATTCCAACACCTGCCAAAACATAATTTGTTTGCCACTTTTCAGAAAAATTATAAAGCAAAACAGCTATTGCCAAACACATTCCCACCGAAGGCATAAACATAAACCGCTCTGCCATATTGGTACCAATAGGAAAGACTATATTTGAAACAAGGGAAAAAGTAATAAAGTAAAACAACAAACTAAAAGAAATAATATTTTTATTTCTAAAACCTTTTATTGCCCAAAACACTAAAAAAATATGTATCAAAAGCGAAAAAATTACGCCTACATCTGTAAAATCTTTAACCGCAATATGACGCGGATAATAGTCAAACGTAAGTGGATAAGGCAACACCAACAACTTCAAATAAAGCCCAAAAGTGTAGATATTTGTAGCAAATTGATTAAAATAAGGCATTTTTACCAAAGTATTTTCATTGGTATTGACTAATTTCCTTACTTGCGAACCTGCCACCAAAGGCTCAAATTGGGCATTTTCATTCAAAACTAAAAAAGGGTCATTCATCAAGTGCATACTTTTGAAGCCTATTAGTTGTGCATTGCTTACTGCTTGTTGCCTTAGTCCCAAAAATACACCTGCCACTATGCACAAAGGCACAAAATAGAGGGCAATATTTTTGACTTTTTCTTTTGTAAAAAAAAACAATGCCAAAGGAATGATTGCCAAAAAGGTAATAGCAGTTTCTTTTGCCAAAAGTGCCAAAAAAAAACTAACAATCCCCAACATTACCCAAAATCCTTTATAAAGTATTTTTTCTGTATAATGAATTTTTACAAAAGCATACAAAGCCCTCAAAGCACCCAAAAGCGTAAGAATTTCATCAAGCCCTTTTACATTTGCAACCGCCTCTGTGTGCAAGGGGTGAAGGGTATAAAGCAAAGTAGCCACCAATGCAACGAAATTCGCCTTGTGATTTTCTTTGTCTTTAGCAGGATTGAGCAACAAAAGCAAAACTTCATATAAAAATCCACACAACAAAGCATAACAAAACACATTGAAAAAGTGTAAGATATGCGGAAAATTTGTGTTTTCGCTTACATCTTTTACTATAAAACCTGCTTTATCTCTTACCTGTTTTCTATTTTCTATTTTGTCAGTTGCCAATACTTCTGCACCCAACGCAAACAGCATAGGCGTAAGCGGTCGCCAACGCCCACCTGCTATAGCTTGTTGTTGTACTTCGGTGGTAGCAACCATCATTTCTTGGGTAAAAAGACTATCCAAACCCTTTATCCCACGTTTTACAAAACGATTGTCATACACCACTACCGCATCATCTACTGCCCATTTGTTGGGAATGCTATTGGCATACACCACAAAGGCACACAACATTATCGCCCAACGCATTAATTGATGCTTAGACAACCAAGTGTGAATAAAGTGATGAGTATTTTGCATTTTTAGTAATAAGGAATGAATTAAAAATAAAATGGATACTTTTTAGAATAGGCATAAATGCCTATTCTATACATATTATTATGTTTTTATGTATAGCACAGGCATTTATGCCTGTGAAACGTTAAACATATCCACATTAAAATTTACACGTTCCTAAATGTAGGTTTCTTTAAAATCTCCAAAAAGTTTTCAATTTATTTTTATCACAACAACTTGACGACTGTAAGTTTGCAATAATTGGCTAATAACTCTGCTCCAGCTGCAGTATTGCCTGATGTAGCTCTTATCCTGAACTTCTCGCCTGCTGTCAGATATACCAATTGCGTAAGTTGCCCACGTCCTTTTTGTCCATTCCTAAAAGTAAGATTGCCTGCAATCCCAAATCCATAGTACGATTTATCGTTTTGTTGCACAGGTGAGCCTGTTGATTCCCCTACGTCAATCATAGGGTTTGCTGGAATAGCACCTGCGTTGCCTACTAAATTTACTGAAATCAAATACAAACCTTCACCACTTGCTCCCACAATAAACAAACTATCTCCCTGCCACTGATTGCCACCTGTAAGTGTGCTTTTGGGCGAAATGGTTTGGAAAGATACTCTATCAGGTATAACAGTAGAATTACCAATAGCAGTAGTAACGGTGGCATTTTTAGTAACCAATAGCTCAAGGCTTACTCCTCCACTATTGCCCCAAGAGAGCGACCCTGCCCCATTAGTTTTTAGCACTTGTCCATTTGTGCCTGTGTTGGTAGGATAGGCATTGCCTCCCAAAGTCGCTGTACCTGTAGCAGTAATGTTGTTTGCACCTGTAATGTTGTTGTTTCCCATTGTGAGGTTGGTAGTTGCAGTATGGTTGCCTAAGTTATCACTACCACCACCACTTAATGAAGTCCAAGCGGTACCATTATAGAAATAGAAACCTGCTGTTCCGTCTGTTTGATACACCAACAAACCTGTTGCAGGCGTAGCAATAAGATTGCGTTGGGATTGTGTCATACGAGGAACAAGCATACCTTGCGTAGTTGATTTTACATCAAGGATTGCAGAGGCATCAGGATTAGAATTGTCAGTATTGACACCCATACCTTGTGCGAATAGGTGTGCTATATTGGTTAATAAAATAGCACATAAAAAAAGAGAAAAAACAATTTTTTTCATAACGATTTTTAAGTTTAAATAATTTTTTCTACAAATAAATAAAAAATAAATAAAAAATACAAAAAAAGTGGTTAACAAATGGTTAGCATACATTGATTTTTTTTTATTTTTGTAACAAAGCATTAAAAAAATGATGCAATTTTATTTTTTTTTACTCATATTTTTTTTGGAAATATTTAAAAAAAACTTTAAATAGTAAATAAAAAATCCAAACCTCAAAAGAAGTTTGGATTTTTTGTTTAAGAGAAAAAGGCTGTTTCATTCCCAATTAAAAAACCTTGCCTATTCCTGTTTTTATGATGGGATAAATACCATTGTTATTGTCTGCGTTGGTGGTTGTGCCAATACCAATTCGGTTGTCAAATGTCCAAGTTTTTGTTTTGCCAAATCTGTACGCATAACCATAACCTATGTATGGCAAAGCGGTTATTTTTAAGTCTTTTCTTAGAAATTCACTTTTTACAAATGCAGTTCCAAAAAAAACATAATTTCCGTCCATTCGTTCCTTTATAAAATATTTCAAATTAAAACCGTGTGTATTTACAAAATTGGTTTCTAATTGGAGGGTTACATTTCCAAAAGTACGAGTTTCTAAGGTAAGCAAAGGCGTAAATGGAAATAACAAAAAACTAAGGCGAATATTCGCATTATTTGCATTGGTATTTATTTTTGTGGGTTGTTGTGCCAAAACATTTGAAAAACCAAACATCAATACAACCAAAAAAATGAGTATTATTTTCATTGTATTTTTATTTTTTTTCTGCGATTTCCTTAAAATTATGCATTACTTCGGGCAATACTTTTCTGAATTGTCTGCCAAGTATAAAACCCAAAATGTATTTCAAAAAACCTGTAAAAGCAATGTCATCTGTAAAATGGATTTCATTGTTGATTTCGGTCAAAGTACGCTTAATCACAAGGTCGCCCCCAATGGGCATAATGGTATTAAAGGTATAAGATTGATTTGGGATAAATTCTGAAATATAGAATTTCAGTTTAACGCCTGCTTTGGTTTTCATAGTGCCTTTTGCACCTTTTTCAAAAATGCCTTCAATACTTGCTTCTAAGAGTTCAGTGTCCCATTTGTGCCAATTTTGGACATCAAGAAGTGTTTGCCAAACGTTGGCTTTTGTGGTATTTACAGGAATTGTAAAACTGAAATGATGATTACTTTGCTTCATTTTAAAATAGATAAATTATAAAAACTTTTGCAAAATTCTATGTTTAAAATTACAAAATACTGCACCTATGTTAATTTTAGGTTTAAATTTTTAAACATTTTTCAAAAAAATGGTCTGTACCGTAGTTTACGAAGGTCTGACCACTTTTTTGAAAAATTACCAAAATTGTATTTTATTTTTTTAACTTAATTTTTTTCTAATTCTACTCAAAGATTGCGGAGCAATACCAAAATAAGACGCTAAATATTTTAAAGGAATACGTTTTAATAGTTCAGCTTCATTTTTAAGCATATTTTTGTAGCGATTTTCTGCGGTTTCGGTTTGGATTTCTTCCAAAATTTGTTCCGTATAAAACTGCACTTCTTGAATGAGTTTGCGGGCAAAATTATTCCAAGATTTTAGCTCAAACAATTCATTTACTTGTTTCAAAGTAGCTTGCCAAATAATAGAATCTTCAATGGCTTCAATATTTTCGTTGGCTGGCATTTCTGTTGTAAAACTAACCTGCGAAGTAAAACAATAAGGTGCTTCTGTAAAAAATTTGGTAATATCATTGCCATCTTTGTAGATGTAATAACGCAAAAGACCGCTTTCAAGAAAATATAAATGCCTACAAATTTTGCCATTTTCTAAAATAATATCACCTTTTTTAAATATTTTTTTCTCAAAACACAACGCAATTTGTTCCCAATCTGACAAAGGAAGAATAGTATATTTTTCTATAAATTCTCTGAATTTTTCCATTATTTTATTTATTTTTTAAAAAAATATTCAAAAAAAACACCTCAAAATTATTTTGAGGTGTTTTTTTATTTTTATCTCTCTATTTTTAAGCGTTTTGAACCTTAAACTTTGAACTTTAAACCTAAAAGTCATATCCAAAAGTCAAATAAAAGTTTGGAGAAGATTTTACCACATAATCCTCAACCGCCCACGCAAAATCACCTTTGAGATAATATCCAAATACCAATGTTCTAACACCCAAACCATATCCTACAAGCCAAGGGCTTTTGAAGTCATTGACAGTTGCCCTAAAAGGTGCATTATTATTGCCAACTATGCGTGTATTAAGGCTATTATCACGATTAAATGGACTTAAACCTGTCCAAGCTGAACCCATATCATAAAAAGCAGTTGCTTGAAAAGTACGTAAAAAATTACTTGTAAGCCTATTACCAAAAAGATATTTGAACAAAGGAATACGTAACTCAATATTTGTCAAAAGGAAATTTTCTCCAAAAACACGATTATAATTATAACCACGCATATTGGTTACAAATTCATTGAACAATAAATCTGAATTATCTACATTATTAGCAACTTGCAAAGGACTATTTTCAGGATTTTCCCTTGTGTTAAATACCCAATTATCCATACCACCCAACATAAAAGATTTTGGATTTCTTCCCCCAAAACGCCCATAAGCCACACGAATTGCAAGTATCAAATCTTTGTGCAATACTTGATAATGGCGTAAATCTGCACCTATTTTACTAAAATTTAATACATTAGTTTCCTGAATACCTGTTTGGCGTTTGAAAGCATCATTGGTAGAAATGGTATGATTATATTCACCATACAATTTTAAGCGTGTGCCTGCAATCATATTTTGACCTGTTACAATCGTATTGTCAAATATAAGCTCTCCTCTCACACCGCCATAATGAATACGGTGGTCATAAATAGATGGATTGTCAAGACTTGTAAAAAGCGTATTCATATAAAATGGTTGCACTGAAATCCTTGTATTTTCATTCAAGGCATAATTTATAAATGCGTTCCATTTATTGGCAGTGTATCTCTGAATGACAAAAGGCGGTGCAGTACTTTGATTGATATAAATGCCTCTACGTTCATAACGCAATCCTATATCAAATCTTTTGGCGAGATATTGATATTCCAAATAATAATCTCTACTTCTTAAATCCACTAAGGCAAAAATTCCGCCTTTTATTCTGTGATTTTCCAACAAATCAGCACTATTTAATTCCACCAAAACGCCCCAATTACGCAGTGGGTCTACTTTTATGGTGGTAACTAAACTTTCATTGCGAAATATTGGACGATAATCAAACGCACCACGCACTTGTGTTTCGTTTTTCTTGGTATTTTTGGCAATGTCCAAAAGTGATTTATTTTCTTTTGTTTCTTTGTTTTCTTTTTCTTTGTTTTCTTTATTTTCCTTTACTTTTTTTAATAATTCTTCATCAAAAACATAATTATCAGTATCTACTTCATCAGGAAGTAGTTTTTTGGTGCTTTTTTGGGTGGTATCAGTAAAACCAATTTTCGGAATTTCTTTGGGTTCTACGCTTGTATATGAGCCTCTACGTGCTTGTAAGGTTTGTACCCTCAATGTAAATGGTAATGAATTTGCTTTTGTATTGAAATCAAGGTTTTTGGCATAATAAGGTTGTATTCTGCCTTTATCAAGCATCAAAAAAGCAAGTCCATTTTCATTGGGATTGAGGTCATAACTGCGAATATTTTGGGCGTAATTGGTCAAAAGAGAAGTTTCATTTGTTTTGATGTTGTATTTTTTGAGTTGTGAAATACCATTTTCTTCTGTGAGATATACAAGTGTTTGGTTGTCAAAAAATACAGGTTCTCGTTCTGGTTGTGGATTATTGGTAAGACGTTTTACGCTATTTTTTTTATTTTCATACAAAAAAATATCAAAATTCTTAAAATCTTGTGTTAAATTTCCAAAAGCAGTTGGAGAAGCCACCACAAGTGTATCTTCTGGGCGATTGGAACTAAATACAAGTTTGGAATTGCTATTTGGCAAAAATGCAGGTTCTACATCATCAAACCAATCATCAGTAATTTGTGCCAAATTACCGCTATTGAGGTTGTAAATGAATAAATCATTTTGTCCTGATTTGGCATCAGAGCCTTTTTTGTCTGCACTTATTGCGATAGCAGAGCCATCATCAGAAAAATCAATGCTATGTGCTTGGTTAAAATTATTGAATAATTTTTGTGAAGTTCTTCTGCCTTTTGTGTTATAAATAGAAAGCCTCAATTCGTTTTTTTGGTTGTGCATAATACCCAAATTATCATTATCACGCCACGCAATCAAAGGCAAAGTTTCATCAAAACGCTGAATAAGTGCTTTTTTTCCGAATGTTACAATAGATTTTCTGCGTTGTGTTTTCAAATCTTGGATATAAACTGTATATTTTCCTCTTGAATTTTCAGAATACGCAATTTTATCACCATTTGGGCTAACTTTGATATTATGATACACTTTATTATTGCGATTTTTTCCTGTTAAAAGCGTCATATTTTCAGGCATTTTGCCCGCAGTAAGCACATCAACATTTTCAGCCAAATAATAATCTTCCCATTCACGCATAAAAGTATTAAAACTAATGCCCAATGTTCCGCCAATGCTACTACGTTCATTGCCTACAAGCCTCGCAAGATTAAGAATGCTTGAAATATTAGCATTTCCGTACTTTTCAGCAATATAATTCCAAACAGATTGCCCAGCCAACAAAGCATCTTTTCCTTTTAACAAATAAGGTCTTTTGATTTTGTTGTTTCTGCACATATCACGCATATAATCGTCCATTTCAAGCGACCAACCTTCTGCGATATATTTCGCTGCACCAATGAGAAACCAATCATTAAATTTGCCTGTGTATGAATTTTGGAGAATATTTTTAAAATTATTACCAAACATCATTTTTCTTAAAAGCATTGAGGCAATGCCAAAACGCAATTCTTTTTTAAATTCTTCCTCACTTCCTGCAAATGGAATTTCAATTTGTGGCTTAAAAAAATCAGTTTGTCCGCTTGAATGGATAGATTCCTGTTCTATACCCACATTGCTTTGGCGTAAATCAGAAATAGAATTGTAAATAAAAACTTTAAACTTATTGTCAGGTGTATAACCCACAGTTTCAGTAATTTTTACAAATTCATTTTCAAGAAATCTTATGCTATTTTGGGCGACTTTGCTACCGTGTGCGTAATAATATACGTCAAAATTGGTGGTACTAATATATCGCCATTGAAATTTTTTGGTTTGAATACGATTTTTGCCAAATGTTTCAAAAGTATTCAGATTTTGGCTAAAAATGTTATTTGAAAATGCAAATAACAAAAACATTGAAAGAAAAAAATGCTTTTTTTTCATAAAAAAATGTCAATTAAAAAATAATTTATTCAAAAATGATTGAGGGAGGAAAAGAGAATAGATTTTTTTAGTCAAACAAAGAATTTTCTTTTGTTAAGATGTGGTTTTCTTCATGTTGTGTATTTTTAAATTTACCTGTGTTGTTACCATCTTCTTTACGTTCTTTAAAAGTTTTATTTACAAAATGTTTATTGATTTCCTCTTGAACTTTTTTATGCTCTTTATTAAAATTTTCTAACCTTTCCATTGATTGAGTAATATAATCTTCAGATATTTCAATTCCAATAAAATTCTTTTTTAATAATTTTGAAGCAACCAAAGTAGTTCCACTTCCTGAGTATGGGTCTATTACAATTCCATTATTTTCATTCAAAATAGAATGAATTATTCGTGTGGGTAATTCTATTGGAAAAGGTGCTGGATGTGGGTTATTTCTCTCAGGTGGAAAACGCCATATAGACGTCAATAATGCATGTTTGGAAAGTAATTCTTCACCAATAGCCTCATTATTTTGAGGTTTCATCAGCCAATAAATCCTCTCATCTACTTGCCAAAATCGCCAACCACGAATATTTGCTGCAATCATTCTGTCCCAAATTATTTCTTGTCTAATTATCCAATTTGTTTTAGTAATCCATATAATTGGGTGTAACATTATACCTTTGTTCCATCTTGTTTTATGATTGTAAAAAAAAGAACCTCCTGGTTTCATTATTCTGTATAACTCATTAAGCACTTCTATTTGTTCATTTTGATAGATAGTTTCATCTTTTTTATCTAATGCTTTATCATAAAGCACATTTTTCACTAACCAACCTTTGTTTTTCTCGCCTTTATTGTAAGGTGGTGAAGTAATACCCAAGTCAACACTATCATTTGGAATTTCTCTGAGTTTTTCTATCGTGTTCCCTTGAAATACTTTATTTATAAAATTTTCCATTATTTAGTGATAAGAAAATTGTAAAGATTTTTTGTGAAATATTTTTTATTCTTTGTTATGGACTCAAAATTACTATATATAATTTTTAAATCAACATAATCCTGATAATGTGAGAAATTGAAAGTGGCACTTCTCAAATAAGGTCCTACCAATTTTTCTAACGCAATTTCAAGCCTGTTTCCAATAGCAGAAAAAGGAAACTCTAAAATATATTGTAATTCCCCATCTATAAAACCGCTACACAGTAAATTTAGATTTTCATTTAAGTCTTTTTCTAATCTTTTGTGTGTGTAATCGTTAAAACCGCCTTCTCCGTTTAGTTTTGATTTATTTTTTTTATTATCATATCCTTCTGTTTGAATATTTTTTGGTTTTGCTTCACAATTTATAGGCTTTCCCCCTATTGCTGAATTGTGTTTATAGCCATTGTAACCTAATTTATTAGAATTGTGTTCATAGCCAGCAATAGAAACTGTTACAAATTCTCGTAAACTTGATGAATTTTTATCATTTATGTAAGCAGTCAATAAGTCATTGAGGCAAGCTATCAAATTATCTTTTGATTTATTTAAAAGTAATTCTGCCAATTCTTTATGTGGTTTTGTGGCATAATAGGTTACAATTTGTGAAAGGTCTTGATTCATTTTAAATAAACATTTTTAGGTTTTTAAAAATTAGAAATAAGAAAGGGAATGAGAAAAAATTAAACAATCAAAATATTGTAAGGAATAGGAAATAAATAAAATACGACTTTGGTAATTTTTCAAAAAAATAGTCAGACCTTCGTAAACTACGGTACAGACCATTTTTTTGAAAAATGTTTAAAAACAAATTAGTAAGTTATTTAATTTTCGTTCCTAAGAATGAAAATCCCAATTTTTTAATTTTTACTATTTGGTTTTTTCATTCTTAATTCCCAATTCCTAATTTATAAAAAATCCCACTTCCATCACATCCAACAATTTTTTATCCATTGTAGTCATATTGATGTGTTGGATTTCAACTTCATATTCGCCTTTTTCTTTGAAAGGAAAATCCTCCAATATTTGTTCTATATCAGCCAAATCGCCCATTACACCGCCATTTATTTGACCTTTTTCATTTCTTATTTGGATTTGAAAAGGTTTTGTAAAAGGCGTTCCTTTGCCATCTTTTTGTTTGATAGTAAGTTGAACAGGAACTGTTTTGTGTGCCATAGAATGCACTATACGCAAACCAATACCCATTTTGAGGGCTTCTTTTGGGGCTTCTGCAAGATTAACAGTATATTTTGAAATATTGTTTTGTTCCCAAGTTAAGGCAGGTAAATTGTTATATTTTTCAAAAGTTTTTCTTTTGCCACAAGCATTTAAAAAAACGCAAAAAAGTAAGCAAATTGCCCAAAAAGGCATATTATTCGTGTGAATTTTCATTTTTTTTAGATTATTTTTTTAGTAAATATAAAATCTCTCAAAAAAAGTAAATTTTATCCAAAAAACAAAATAAAAGACAATAATTTTTAATTTTAATTACCTATAAAATAGGGTATAAAACCCTATTTTATTGATATAAAAATCAGTAAAGCAGGGTTTTATACCCTGCTTCTTAAAATCCAAACAAAAATTATAAATAAAATCTTTACTTTTGATTAGAATTATTTTTAAATTTGTAAAATTTTTTTTTAGCTCCTTCTTTTCTCCGTTTCTTACCTATTTTCTTTCATTTCATTTTTAATTTTTCTTATGTTTTTATTTTTAAAAAAACATATTTTTTCAAGAAAAATACTTCGTCCATTCCTATTTATTTTAATATTTTTTCTGTTGTTATTTGGAGGTTTGGCAGGTTGGGGCTATTTTTTGTTAAGCCCTTCTGTGGAAAAATATTTAGAGGAAACCATTAGCACACAAAGCGATAGCTTATATCAGTTACGCATTGAAAACCTAAAAATCAATCTACTTTCAGGTAAAATTTGGGCAAAAAACATCTATTTTGAGCCTCGTGAAGCTCGCTGGAAACAGAAATTTGGTAAAAATGAAATGCCTCCTTTGGCTAAAATCTATGTAAAAAGCCTTGAAGTGAATAATTGGTCGTGGTGGGCGTATTATTGGCACAAAAACCTTGAAATTGGACAAATTTATTTGGAAAAAGCTGATGTTTTTTACCAAAAAAATCAAAAATCAATAGAAAATAAAAACCAAAAACCTATTTTTGACGAAAAAATCATTGAAAAAATTGCTAAAAAATGGAATATAGAGGATATTTTTATTAAAAATACAGATTTTGCTTTAAAAATATTCCAAAAAGGTTATGTTTGGACACATTCAGGCAAAAACCTTCATCTAAACACCAAAAATATTCATTTTGAGGATAAAAAATGGGATATAAAAGGCTTTAAAGGTGGTTTTGCACGTTATACTGCACACACACCGCAAGGCGATTACATTTATCACGCTGAAAATTTGGGTATTTCTTCGTTGGATTCCACATTAAGCCTTAATTTTTTTAAAATAATTCCAAAAGATGACCCAAATAATGCCATAAAATTCGGTTTTCAGAGGCTCACACTTACAGGAATACAGTATTTTGACATCATACCACAACAAAAACTTTCTTTTCACACCTTAAAATGCAAAGAAGTTGAGGCGATTTTTCCAAAAATTCCAGATTTTTTTGAAAAAAAGAATGAAAATGCAGAAAATTCAAAATATAAAAACTTAAAAAAATACAATTTCTTTGAAAAAATACCTTTTACCATTGATTGGGAAAATATAGAAGGCGAAAAAATCAATCTTTATGCAGGAAATTGGCAAGAAAAATACGAAAAAAACCGAGAAAATCCTCAAAAAATCCATTTTTATATTGCCAAAAACTTAAAAATTTCTATCAAAAAAGGGCTTTTTAAACAAGAAAACATTATTTTCCCAAAAGAAATAAATATTTCTTTGTCAAAACTCGAATTTCAGAAAGAACACCAAGAAGCAAGAGGCGAAAATTTGGAATTTTCGTGGAAAAATCAAAAATTTTCATTGAATAATTTGGTGTTTTTGGATAAAAGAAACCTTAAAAAAGTACAATTTGAGAGCAAATCATTGGTAATAAAAGGATTTCCTACATTTAAGCATTTTATAGCCAATATAAATGACCAAAAAAGCACCAAAAACCTACAAAATTTGCACTTTAATTATTTAGGAATTGATAATACAAAGTTTGAATGGCTTAGTCAAATGATGCTTGGGCAAGAAAAAACGACTTTTAGATGGGATATTTTGCCAAATGTCCAGCTTGATACACTTCACGTGTTGCATTTTGCAGGAAAAATAACGCCTTATCCGCAAACCAATGTGTATATAGGCAAGGCACAGGCGTATATGTATGGATTTCGCAAGGAAAAATCCTATATTTCTATGCAAAATATGGAGGTTTTGGGTGAGCGACTGGGTTTTCATAACCAAAAAAATAATGATACCTTATACGCAAGACGTGTGCATTTCAAAAAAAATCCTGCAACGCTTACTTTGAACGATTGGGAGGGAAGCGTTGCCCAAAAATCAAATCAAATTCATATAAAAGGACAAAAAAATATCATTCAACTTAAAAATTTGGAGGAATTTTTAGGGCAAAAAAAATTGCATTTTGCGTACATTTATACCCAAAATACACACATAAATTTTATTGCCAAAAACACAGCACAAAACAATATTTTAAATAATAATTTTACTAATAATCAAAATAATGTTCCGCTTACTTTGCCTGCTCCTGTTCAGATAGATAGTTTTGTGGTGGAAAAAACGAAGATTGACATTCAAAGTTTTTCAGATAATCAACCAAAAAATAGCCATTCACTCAAAGAAATCAATGCTAAAATTTTAGAAATTCAGATAGAAAAAGATTTTTTGGAAAATAAAAATTCTCCTCTTTTTGGCGAAAATAGCAAAATAGAAATTTTGGATTATAAAGGCGATTTTATACAAGAAGGTCATCAGCTTTTAGCCAAAAAGGTTGCATTTGATTACAAAAAAAATATGCTTTGGGCTGAAAACCTCCAAACTATTCCCTATCAAAATAATTATCTGCGTTTTTTTGAAAAAAATCCACAAGCAACTGTATTTTTAGAAACAAAAATCCAAAATTTGGGCATCAAAAACTTTTTTCACGTTAATTTTTTTGAGGAAATTTTAAATAAAAAAAATCTTTCTTTGGGTATTTTACACATTAAAAATGCAAAAACAAATATTTTTGTAAAAGAAAGTAATAATAATAAATTTTCGCCAAAAGAAATACCAAATTTTAGCTTAGATACACTCAATGCTGTGGATATTGATACAAAAATTCATTTTTTGGTAGAAAATCAAATAAAAACACAAGCAGAAACCAAAGCAAATGCACAGGTTTTTGGGTTTTCTTATCCTTTGAATGTTGAAATTTTGAATGGAATTTTGTCATTGAAAGATAATGAAGTTCAAAATGAAGATTTTTGTGTAAAAGTAAAAGAATTTGATTTTAATTCATTTTCAAAAATTGTATTATTTAAAGATGTTTTTGCAGAAAATTATCAAAAAAATCAAACAAATTTTAAGTTTTTTGCTAAAAATACGGTTATAAATGGATTGGATATTTCTGCCTTTGAAAACGTTATCAAAAAACCTGAAATACAAACCGAAATCAAACACATAAATCCTAAAAATATTGAGGTTTTGAATGGTTTTTTGGAAGTCAAAAATATGCTTCAAAATGCTCAAAATAAAGATTTTACAGATAAAAAGCAAGAAAATACAAGCATTTTAGAAAAATTGGAAAAAGACTATTTCACAGACCTAAAAATAGACACTTTTTCTGCCAAAAATATGCGTTTTTCTTACAAAAAAGAATACGAAAATGGTAAAAATGAACCTTTCTTAAATGAGCAAAATGCACTTTTAGAAAAAATTGCATTTTTTGAAGTTTGCATTGATACCAATTCAAAACAAATTTCTGCAAAAAACCTAAAAATTTCTGCAAAAAACTATGAAAGTAATATGGATTTTGGGCTTTATCAATCCAAAATAAAAGATATTTTTGTAAATAGTTTGGAGAAAAAAATTATTTTGGAAAATATAGAAGTAAAACCGATTTTTTCGCCTGAAATGGTCGCATATCACAGAGGAAAACAAGCTGATATTTGGGAAAATGCTTTTGAAAAAGTAGAAGTAAATGGTTGGAATTTTGATTTTTTGAAGGAAAAACAAGGGCTTAAAGCAAATACAGTTACACTTTCAGGGGCAAATTATTTGATGTATAAGGACAAAAGGCGTGGTTTGCCTGACAAACCTGCACTTTTATTGAATGAACGCTGGCAAAAAATAGCGTTTCCTATGCAAATAGACACTTTAATCAGCAAAAAAAATGCGTTTTTTTATACAGAATTTGCACCAAAAGCTGGCACAGAAACAGGTTATATTTATTTTTCGGAAATTAACGGAAAAATCTTTCCTTTGCACAATG
>JAAFIN010000003.1 GCA_013297825.1 Cytophagales bacterium | reverse complement strand
AATTTGAAATTGGTATCAAAATTAAACCTGACATTATTAAAAATGAAAATAGAATTAAATATAATCTCATATTGCCTCAGTTATCTTACCTTATAATTACAAAATCGGATATTATTTAATTCTTATTTCTTAGGCTTTTGTGCTACGGATTTCCCCGCCTTCGCCAAGCCTTGTTCGTTGGTGGCTATTTAAAAAAAGAAAATGGATTACTTTGTTCAAACTCAACCTAATAAAGATAAACTCAAAAATGGAGACAGTTACCAAGTGTATGAAGACGAAATGGTCTTTATTGGTTGTGTAGCAGACGGAGTGGGAGGCTGCCCTTGCGATTGGAAAGCATCAAAAGAAATTTGCGAAGATTTTATTTATTACTTTAACGAATTTAGGCAAAGTTCAAACAATCTAACGTATATTTTACAAGATAGTTTAAGAAAGGCGTATGCAAAACTTTATTGGACAAAAGATAAATGTGAAGGTATGCTTTCTACAATGGTTTGTGTAGTAATTGACAAGTTAAGCAAAGAGTATTTTTTCATAGGCATAGGAGATAGTAAAATACTATTAGTACAAACTGATAAAGTGTCTGAAATCTCACAAGAAACAGACTTTAAAATTCCCATTGATTCATTACTAAATTATGTAAAAATTGGAGGCAATTTAGTATCTGATACAAATTTTGTACTAATAAGTGACGGTTTTTGGGCAAATAGAAAAGCGTATGAAATTGAACTACAAGTAGCAATTAATAGTCTTGATTGGAAAAGTAGAATGACACAATTATTTGAAATCAATAAAATCAGTCAATTTGACGACATGACAATTATGGTTATAAAAGTATAAATAAACAGCCACCAACTTGGGTTTGGCGAAAGCGGGGCAAAAGTGCTTTATTAAACTTTGGAATATAAATGGGGCTAAACTACTTTATTTGGGCTTTTGTGCTGGGTTTCCCCGCCTTCGCCAAGCCTTGTTCGTTATGCCTCACTGTAAAAACAACAGGCAAACGGAAAAGTTGGAAACAGAAAACTTGTAAAACGAACTTTTAAAGCATTTGGAAATGGATTTTCATAAATTTGTAAAACGAATTTTTAAGTATTTGGAAACAGGTCTTCAAAAACTTGCAAAACAAACAAAAACCTACAAAACGAACTTTTTAACAAACCTACAAAACGAATTTTCAGAAAACTAAAAATGAACTTTTAAAACATCTGTAAAACGGATTTTCAAAAAACTTAAAAACGAACTTTTGAAACAGATTTTTGAACAGAAAAACTCATAAAACGAACTTTATAGAACACACCTGCAAACGAATTTTCAGAAAATTTAAAAACGAAATTTTAGAAAAACCTGCAAACGGATTTTTTAGACAACTTGTAAAACGAAATTTTTGAACACCAATAAAAATAATTATTTTATCATTTAAAAAATCTCAATCATGGCAGAACTAAGACCTGATAAAGTTCAAGAGGAGATTCAAAAACTGAACACACAAGTAAGTTCAACTAATGAATTGGTATTTGATCCCCAGACTGACAAATTGGTTGTAAAACAACCAAACGAAACCGTCAATCCAGACGCAACTATTGTAACTCAAATTGCAAGGGATGGATTTGCTCTAACACTCTAAATCATATATTCTAAATGAAGCCAATCGTCTATGCTTATCAAGAGTAGATAAACGACTTATTTAAGCAACAACTAGAAGCACCATTCAAAGGGGTAGCATTTGGTTGGAATGAAGAAGATGTATTTCATCTTTATACATCATTACCAAAAGTTGCCCCAAGTGGTGTACCTTTTTTGGCTACCATCAGTTTTGTGAATGAATCTGACTTTGATACAGCAGAGAACTTGATTGAGCAGACATTTGAAAAATTGGGCTTCCATAATTTAAATAGCTCAAAAAAAATAGTTGTTTTTTATTCAATCAAAAACAATGAACTTCAAAATAAAACATTCTTAATAACTGAAAACGTTATTCATTCCTGTATCTTAGAGTATGTTTAAAATTTTAAGAGATTAAAACAGAATTAAATTTTACAAAATTGTGCTATTGAAGCAATTAAAATCATATTTTCAGAAGATTGTACTGTTTTTTCATAATCTTTGCTTAACCTCCTGAAAAAATTTAAGATTCCAAAGGCTCTTTCCACTACCCAACGTGTTTTTGTAGGAACAAAGCCTTGTTGGCTTTTTGGTTTTTGTGCAACTTCCACTTTACATTTTTGTTCAAATTTTTCATTCACATATTCAATAAAAGTAACTTTGTAACCAGCATCAACTAAGATTTTTTCAAGCCTTGAAGTTTGTTCTTGTATTTCCAATCTATTAACAATGGCAATGCCTCCATGATTATCAGAAAGATTGCCTGCGTGAACAACTGTTGCAATAATATTTCCCATTGAATCAACTGCTATGACCCTTTTTCTCCCATTTACTTTTTTGTTGCCATCAACACCTTTATCTTCTTTGATGAAGCCTGAAACTTTCACACTTTGACTGTCTATAACAAGCAAACTTGCTTGTTTTTCTTTATTTGATGCCTTTCGTTTTTGTTCTACCAAATAGGTGTTTATTTTTTCAAATAAACCTATTTCACTCCATTTTCTGAAATATGAATATACTAATTGCCATTTAGGATATTTGCTATCAATATTCCGCCATTGACAACCTGTCCTGTTTATCCATAATATTGCCTCAAATATGAAACTCATTGGGTATTTTGTTTTTCGCTCTTTGCCTTTGGCATTTAGGAAAAAATATGATATTTTTGACCACGAAGATGCTGTCATTTCAAAGCCTTGAGGAAGTAACTCCAAGTTACTTTTTTTTTGTTCTATTTTCATAATTGCAAAGATATACAGTTCCTTTTTTTTTCTCCTTTTTTTGCAATTATTTTACTATATAGTTTTTTACCTTTTTCTTCGTTTTATCCTATTTTTAAAAATTTTAAACATACTCTTATAAAACATTACCAACTTCTTAATTCTTGGGAGATTATTCTCCCTTGGCTGATTATTGCATTTTTAAATCCATTTATTGAAGAATTTTATTGGAGAGGTTTGTTATTGGATTACACCAATCAATGGAATTCTTGGTTAATGGTAATCATCACAAGTTTTTTGTTTTCTGCCAATCATTATGTATTTGCGATAAATACTGACCTTTTTAAAGGATTTCCTGTTTTTATCTCAACAATGATTATGGGAATTGTTTGGGCATTTACCTACAAAAAAACAAAAAGCCTAACTTGGGCAATTTTCGCCCATTTTTTAGTTGATTTTTTTAGCCTTTCAGTACCATCTTTTTTGGATTTATACAAACAAGGTTGGTAATAAAAAAAACAGAATTTTAAAAAAATTATCAAAAATAAATGTTTCTCATCATCAGAAAAATATCAGCTTATACAAATGCTGACATCATTATTGGCATTTTTTCTACCCTTGAAAATGCCAATAACGCCAAAGAAAAATACATCACACAATGCAAAATATCTGATAAATGGGCAGAGCAAAGCTACAAAAATGTAGACCTCCAAACAGATATTTTGATTGAAGATATTAGACAAAAAATACCTTTTGAATACTCAAAATCCACAAAAATAATCTATGTAGTATGCAAATTTGTAGAAGGCTTTGGACAAATTATTAGATTTGTGGATAGTTTTTGGGAAATAGCACAAAATGCAAATGAATATTGCGAAATAAAAAATGAATCGTCAGAAATTGATTATGAAGGCGAATTTATTTGTGAAAAAATAGAAATTAACAAAGTTTATTTTGATGAACTTCAAAGATAAAAGTGTTCAGTAATCAGGTATCAACAAAGTACAATTTCTTTTTACTAAAAAGCAATCGTTATACTTGAAATTGCCAAACTATTATAATTAGAAGGTTCTCCAATGTCATTTTGATAAATTTTGTTGTCAGAATAAAAACTTCTACTTTCAAAACGAATAAAAATATTATCCATTGGATTGTAATTTACACCCAAACTCGCAGAATAAGTATTAAATGATTTTTCATTATTGATAGGTTTTATTTGGGTTTGGTTGGCATCTGAAAAATATTCTACCCTGCCCGAAATATTTACTTTATCATTGATTTTGTATTTCCCAATCACATTGGCAGTGTGCCAATTATCAGTTCGCATAGTGCCATTTGGTTGTAATTTGTCTTGCAAACCTATGTACGCACACGCAGTCGCAGAAAAATTGCCTTTTGGACTATAAATCATATACAAATCCGAAAAATATCTTGTGCGAAATTCAGGATTTTGAGCAGAACGTTCATCACCCACGTAAGTATCCCAGTTGATAAGTACATCATTAGTAGGTCGCCATTCTAATTGTGTTCCTATGGATTTTCCTCTGTTGTTGTCTTGAATTACTTGCCAGCCATTCAATACATAAAAATAAAAATTTAGTTTTGGATTGATGGGTAACGTTAATTTTAAACCTGAAAGATAATAAGGCACATATTCAGGTGCAAATGAACGTGTGTACATCAAATGGTCTTTTGAAATGGCGGATTCGTTGGTATAAGGCGAACCCAAAACACCCATATCAAGCCAAATTTCTTTATTTGCCCAAAGTTTCATACCTACATAACCCTCAATAATATTTTTGACAGTACCTGTTTCGTTGGTATAATTTGCGTTCATATAAGTACCAAATCCAGGTACAAACCTTGCCCTAAATCGTTGTGAAATATACCTCACATCAGCATACGCAAGATTAACCGTCATTTCATTATGGCGACTCATTGAAACGGTATAAAGTCGCTCATTGGTTACAGGATTGCTAAAATCATAACCATAATACGCATCTACATAACCACTTACTGCAAGTTTTCCTTTGATATTTACAGAATTGGTGTCAAGTGTTGCAGTATTTACGACTTGTGCATTTATATTTTTTGGAAGAAAAATAAATCCAATTATAACAAAGAAAATTGGTAAAAATTTGTTCATATTTTTAAAGTTTTTTGATTTTTTTAAAATACAAATAACGTTTTAAAAATTAAGAAATACAAGAGAATTAAGAATTAGGAATTAGGAATTAAGAATTAGGAATTGAAAATGAAACAGCCAAAAAACTGTGTCATTCTGAAAGAATCTGGCTGTTTTGTATTTGGGTGTTATATTTTATCATTAAAATAGACATTTTGTCATTTATTTTTGACTTAAAGTAAATAAAACAGTCATTTTGACATATTTTTTATTTAATTTAAAATATTTTTTAAGAAAAAAAGATAAAAATCAGCCAAAAAATAAAAATTTTTGGATTGGTATGTAGTTTGAATAAACAATTTACAAATAAGTATTTTAATTTTAAAAATACGAGTATTACACACACAAAATAATTTAATTTATTCATTTCGCAATTTAAAATTTTTAAAACTATGGGTTTTCACAAATTTAATGCACATTTTCCACACGTATCAAAAGTAATTAACAACATTTTTGAGAATTTGGACAACAAAGATTTTTTTGGTGCAAATTTTAATTTTTCGCACAGCACGCCACTTGTAAATGTGAGCCAAACAGATGAGGCTTATACAATGGAAGTATATGCAGCAGGTTTCAAAAAAGAAGATTTCAAAATTGATGTTACTGCTGAAAATATTACCATTTCTGCAGAAGTAAAAGAGGACGAACACACACACAAACCACATTACACATTCCAAGAATTTAAAAAATCGTCTTTCAAAAGACATTTCAAACTTTCTAAAAATGTGGATATTGAAAATGTAAGTGCGTCATACATTGATGGTGTTTTGCATATTACACTTCCAAAAAAAGAAGCAGTAAAAACCAGCAAAAATGTAACAATTTCGTAAAAAAACGAATTTGAGAAAAACAAAAAAAACCGCTTTCTTTTGTAAGAGAGCGGTTTTTTTTTGGGATTAAATTTTTTTGAAGGTTGGTAAAGGTAAAAAATTTATTTTTTACCTAAAAGTTTAGTTTACTTTTAGTAAAAATAAAAAATGTGTTAAAATTAAAAAAATTTGTTTTTGTAAATATTTCTATATTTTCGTTAGATAATTGAATAAAAAAATGCTTTGATTTAATTTTTGAATGAAAAAATAAATGTAATATTTAATTACAAATTACAAATTACAAATTACAAATTACAAATTACAAATTACAAATTACAAATTACAAATTACAAATTAGAAGACATAGCAATTTTTATTTATAAAATATTTACTTTTGCTTTGTGTTGAAATTGCAATTTTCACTAAAAGTTTTTTTTAACATAACCCAAATTTTTAACGTGTCAAATTTATTTTTTGCTCTTTGTCTTTCTGTTCTTCCTTTAAATTCGCAAAATGCGAATGTTGTTACTTCTTCTGAGAAAATTGTTCTTGAAGAAAGTGTTGTTTGCGATTTAAATATTCGCAATGTAAGAAGCCTAACAATCAAAGATAATAAAATTATTATAGATTGTGATATATATTGTGGTAACACAAAACTCGGACCTGCAATAATAACAATTGCTATGAAAACGAATGAAGTTGAAATCAAAGATGAAAAAGGTACTTTATACACAGACCAAGGTTTAATAGACCAAGCCCTTGAAATTGCTTCACAATACTAATTTTAACAAATTATTCAAAAAAGCAAAGAAAGCCTAAAAATTTTCTTTGCTGATTTTTATTTTTATGAAAAAGCTATTTATTTTTTTGATTTTAATTTTATCAAATTCTATTATTTTTGCTCAAAATTTTGAGGGAATAATCACTTATCATTTTTCATCAGGATCAAGAGATGATAATAATTTTACAAAAGAAATGACAAATGTAAGTAAAGATGATAATGGTATGTCTACTTGGCGATATTATTTTAAATATCCATATATCATAGAAGAAATGTCAAATAAAGAAGGTAAAAAAATTGTAAAATCTTTTTACAACCAAAAAACACAACAAACGATTGGTTTTTGTGATGGAAAAGTATGTTGGGATAAAAAAGTAGAACTTTTGAAGAATAATGTTTTACCTGAAAACATCAAAAAATTAAATGATACCATTGTCCAAAATACAAATGTTACCATTTTTTCAGTAAAAAATAAAACACGTGAAGAAGTACAAACCTTTTGGATAGATAAAACAAAACATCAAAATATTCAATTCCCTGTTGCGCAAATTGCAAATGCAGACAAAGAGGATTTTACAATGTTCAATGAATATTTAAAAGGCTTACCATTGCGTATTGAAATGCCTTTACCACTTACAAAAGATATAAAGGCAATGTTAGAAGCATATTCATCAAATAAAAAAGCAAAAATAAACACTTTCTTAGTTTTTGAATTAAAAAACATAGAAGAAAAAAAATTAGATAAAAAGTTTTTTGAACAAGCCAAAAAAGCTTTTTCTAAATAATATTTTCTACAATAAAAAAGCCCTTTTCACTACTGAAAAGAGCTTTTTTTTTTATAATATCAGAGAAAAATTTATTTTTTTTGGATTTTGGATTAGTTTTTTGAATGCTGGTAAAATCTATATGTCATAAAAAATTTTATACTATATTTTTTTATATGATATATTTATTTTATTTTTGCAAAAAATAAAATTTAAAATTATGGAAAAAAATATCATTTTATTTGATTTTGAAGAAAAATCAATCCGTATTATGCTTATTGATGAAGAAATATGGTTTGTGGCAGTGGATATTTGTAAAATTCTGGAACATTCCAACACCTCACAAGCAGTAAAAGATAGTTGCAAAAAAGATGGTATAAGCACCGCTTATACCATAGACAATATGGGCAGAAACCAACAAGTTACTATATTAAATGAAGCTAATATGTATCGTTTGGTGATGAAATCAAAAGCTAAAAATGCGGTGTCTTTTCAGGATTGGGTAGTGGAACAGGTTTTGCCTACCATTAGAAAAACAGGAAAATATGAAAATTCTAATGTAGCACTTAATTCTATGGAAATTATGCGAAAACAATTAGATTATTTGATTGAACACGAGAAAAAAATCCAAGCCCACGAACAAAAATTAGAAAGCCACGAATTGCGTATTTTGGATATAGAAGCACAAATCAAAACCACCAACAAAGATTATTTTAGCCTTGCAGGTTATTATGCCCTCCAAAAAAAAGCGTGGGATTTGTCCAATAAAGACGCTCAAGCTGTTGGAAAAATGCTCGCAAAAGCCAGCCAATCAAATAATATTCCTGTGATAAAAGTCCATGATAGCAAATACGGAGAAGTAAATGGTTATCACAAAGATATTTTGCAATCTGTTCTTAATTTTTAGAAAAAAAGCCCTTTTTACTACTAAAAAGGGCTTTTTCTTGTTCTTGTATTTTTTTGTATTTTTGTAAAAATTTAAAAAAAATTAAAAAATAGAGAAAATTCAATCACTTTTAAAAAAACATACAAATTCATAAAAAAGATAAAACAATAAATATGGACATAGAAAAATACGATTTTATAGAAAAGTATGATTTTACACTTGATGAAAGTGATAACAAAATTTCATATTTTTTCAATAGTATAGGCATAAAAGGTACAATCAAAAAATCAGTTATATTTGAAACAAAAAATGGTTTTGTATATCAAATGGGTTTAGGAGATTTTGACCCAATAACCCAAAAAACTGATTTTAAGGTAATGTCAAATAATGGAGATATGAAAAAAGTAATTGCAACAACGATGAAAATTGCAATGGATTTTATGCAAAAACACTCAAATGATGTTGTAGGTTTTTCAGGAAATGAGATACGTAAAACAACATTTTATCAACGTATTATTACTAATAATTTGGATTATCTTTTACAATATTTTGAAATTCATGGCGTTTTTTCTTTGAATGAAATGGAAATTTTTAATCCTGAAAAACAATATCTTGGCTTTTTTTTTAAAAACAAAAAACAATAATAATTATGACAGAAGAAGAAATATTACAACAACATAAAATACGTTTGTTAGAAAATAATCCACATCTTACTGAACAAGATGCGGAAGTCTGGGCAATGGCAGTTGAAAGCCTTTCAAAACCTGAAAATAGAAAAGAAATGTTTGAAATTTCTCCTGAACTTGAAGCACAATTAAAGAAACTCGTAGGAAGATAATTAACTACAACAATGTAAAAAGCCCTTTTCACAAATGAAAAGGGCTTTTTTATTTTCCAAACACACTAAAAGTGTGTTCTACAAAAAACTATTCCAACACAATCTTCTGTACTTCTTCTGCTTGTTTCACAATTAAAAAATTATTCAATATTTTTAATAATCAAATCAGGGATATTTTTAAATTCATAACTTTGAATTTGATTGTTTTTCAAATTGAGGTATTTTAAAAGTGGTAAATTATCCAAAAAAATGTGTTTGAGTGGCGTATTTTTTATATTTACATTTGTTAATGAAAAACAATCAGAAAAGCTAACACTTTCAAGGACTTTCGGAATAATAAGTCCAAATCAGAGATTTGAACTAAATCGTGTTTTTTGTTTTTTTGTGAGTGGATTTTTTCACTGAAGACTTACCAAGTTTGGAAAACTTGGTAAGTCTAATGCGGTTTATTTTGTTACTTTTGCAATAGTGGATATTATGATAGTTATTTTTGTGCTGTTGTTTTTCTGTAAGTTCGCCCTTTGGGCGTGTGCAGTTGAAAACCGCAATACCTAAGCGTTGAAGTTAGAAACTTCAACGAACAACAGACTTAGAAGAACTGGGAAACACTAATATTTTTTCATACACCAAACTTTAAAACTATCACCCTCTTCAGTAATGAAGTATAAAAGTTTATTTTCTTCGTCTACCCATCTGGACATATCTGAGTTTTTAGGGAAGTTATTGTCTAAATGGCTAATTGCTAAATTTATCCTTCTTACAGGTTCTATTATGATGTAAAGATAACATAATTTCTCAGCATCAAAATAATTTCTTTTTATTGATTCGTATTTTCCATATTCATCTTCAAAAAAATTAACAAAAGTAATATGTTTTCTACCATCTTTGGTTTCCTCTGTCATCTCGCCAGTTTGATTCCTTTTAATCTCCTCTATAGTTTGCCCTATTTGACAAAAAGCATTTTGAGCTAAAAAGAAAAATAAAAAACAGATTTTAATTGCGTTTTGGTACATAGGTTTTATTGCCTTTGTTGTTTAAATAATATTGTCCGCCATTGTTGCCTGTTTGAATGGTTTTACCTTTTCCGTAGTTGTAAGCATCATTTGAATAATCTTTTGCCTTGCTTCCTTGTGTGTTGGTGTAAGGGTTTTGATTAGGGCGAGTAGAATAATTATCGTGATTCGTTTTGTTTGGCGTTTGTTTGTAATGCCCTTGCACAACCGTACCATTTTGTTTTGTATAACTTTGTTGATAACGAACATTGTTATTTTGGTTGTAGTTGTAACTTGGCGTACTTGTTCCATAAGTTTCCTTATTAGCCTTATAACGCATATCAGGCGAACCATCTTTTTTTCTTTGTGCAAATGCAAATGTGCTAATAAGCATCAATATTGCAATAAATAAGATTTTTTTCATAGTAGAAATATTTTTTTTTGTTAATTACAATATTTTTTTATTTGTTCGTAAGCTTCCATAAAACCTAATTCTCCTGCTTTACGCCAATCTGCACAAGCACTTGAAAGATTACCCAAATCATATTTTGAATTACCACGATTATAATAAGCAATTCCACTTTTTGGATTTAATTCTATTGCTTCATTATAATCTTGAATTGCTCCTTTTTTGTCTCCTAAATCATGTTTTAAATTACCACGATTTACATAAACCCCATAATCTTTTGAATCTAATTCTATTGCTTTGCTATAGTCTTGTATAGCTCCTTGTTCGTCTCCTAAATTGCGACTTAAATTACCACGATTATAATAAGCATTTGCGTATTGTGGATTTAGTTCTATTGCTTTGTTATAGTCTTGCATAGCTCCTTTTTTGTCTCCTAAATCATTTTTTAAAACGCCACGATTATTATAGTATTTTGCGTATTGTGGATTTAGTTCTATTGCTTTGTTATAATCTTGCATAGCTCCTTTTTTGTCTCCTAAATCGTCTTTTAAAACGCCACGATTATAATAAGCTATAGAATTTCTTGGATTAAGTTCTATTACTTTATTATAATCTTCTATAGTTTTTTGGCTATTATAAGATTGTGCAAATAAATTTAAAGAAAATAAAAAGAAAAATAAGAAGATAAATATTTTTTTCATAATCTAAGAGATTTTTTTTGATTTTAAGAAAATTATTTATTTGTTTGCGTACAAAGTTCTTTTATTTTTTTCTGAATAAAAACAGAAACTCAAGTTTCTAATTTCTTTCTGATTTCCAAAGAAAAAAAAGAATGTATTAGTTTTTTTTATATTTTTGTACTTCGTTTGAACATCAGTTTAAAGCACAAAATATAAACGAGAAAAACCACCTAAAAAGTTACAAAATATCCACACATTACACGCAGAAAACCTGCACATTATCCGCAAAAATTAAAAAATTATGGAATTATTAGCACTCAAAGAAAATATCAAGAAATTAAGAGAACTCAAAGGTTACACACAGGAACAAATGGCGGATAAACTCAATGGTATCAAATTAAGAACTTACCAAGACATAGAAAATAGCAGAACAAGAGATATTTCATTTACAGAACTCCAACAAATCGCAGAAATTTTAGAAATAAACACAAGTCAATTAGTAGGATTTAATGAAAAATTAGTATTTAATAATTGCAAAGCAGAAGGAAATAACTCATTTAATTGTAGTAATTTTACCATTCATTCTGCAGAAAAATTATATGAAAGATTGATTTTAGAGAAAGACAAACGCATAGAAAGTTTAGAAAAACAAGTAGAAAATCTACATAAAACCATAGAAAAATTAGCACAATAAAAATGTTTATTGTGCGTTTGAAAACATAAAAAACGAATTAAAAATATGCAAACACAATCACAAATTACAGAAAATTATTTTTTGATGCTTCAACATTTGAGTATCACACAAAAAAAAGCTCTTGCAGAAAAATTATTAACTGATATTGCACAAAATAATCAACCAAAGCAAAAAAATATACACGATTTCTATGGTGTTTGGCAAGATAAACAAAGTGCAGAAGATATGATTAATATGTTGCGAGAAGCACGAAATTTTACACGAAACATAGAATCATTTTAAATAAATATGTACGTCTTAGACACAAGTATTATCGTATTTTTATTTAGGGGAAAATATGAAATAGCAGACAAAATAAAAAAAATTGGTATTGAAAATTGTTTTATCTCTGAAATCACAGTTGCAGAACTAAAATATGGTGCTGAAAAAAGTAATAATCCGATTCATCACGCTGAAATTGTCAATAATTTTCTGTTAAAAATTGGAAATATTTTGCCTATTTATCCAAATTTAGACCTTTATGCAAAAGAAAAAGTGCGATTGGAAAAATTAGGAACACGAATTGATGATTTTGATTTATTGATTGGTGTAAGTGCCATAGAAAATGACTTTATTTTGGTTACCAACAATGTAAAACATTTTGAACGCATACAAAATATCAAACTTGAAGATTGGACTTTGTAAATTTTACCATTCATTCCGCAGAGAAATTATACGAAAGATTGATTTTAGAGAAAGACAAACGCATAGAAAGTTTAGAAAAACAAGCAGAAAATCTACACAAAACCATAGAGAAATTAGCACAATAAAAATGATTATTGTGCGTTTGAAAAAATAAAAAACGAATTAAAAATATGCTTCCTAAAACCTCACAAATCACATATCAACAACAACAAGGGTTTTTTATTTCTTTAGAAGAATGGGATAAATTCTTAAAAGAATATCAAAAAATAGAAAAAATAACCACTTTACGTGCAGGTCTAAAAAATGCTTTTGAAGAAGTAAAAGCCATTCAAGCAGGCAAACAAAGTTATATCACAATGGAGGATTTTCTGAATGACTATTGAAGTAATACCCACCAAAAATTTTCAGCGAGAAGCGAAACCATTGCTCAAAAAATACGTTTCACTCAAAAATGAATTATTAGATTTTACAGAAGAATTGCGTAATAATTTGTATATTGGTACTTTAATCAAAGAAAATACCTACAAAAATAGGCTTGCAGTGGCAAGCAAAGGAAAAGGCAAAAGTGGTGGATTGCGTATTATTTCCTATTATGTGGAACTTATGGCTGATGAATTTTATCGTGTTTTTTTGTTGTCTATTTATGATAAATCAGAATTGGAAAATCTCCCTGACCACATCATAGAAAGCCTCATAGATGACATACAAGATGAAATGGATAATGAAAATTAGTTTTTTATTTTGATATAAAAATTTATACAAATTTTATGGTGTTTAGTAAGATGAAGATTGGACTTTGTAACCAAATTTTAAAAACAAAAAACCGTTTTATTTTGCAAAAAAATGTTTTTTTTATTATCAGTAAAACTTTTGGAGGGTTTGAAACCCTCCAAAAGTTAAAATTTTCAAAAAAAACCCTTTTCACTACTGAAAAGGGCTTTTTTATTGTATTTGGTTGTTTCCTGACACCTGATTCCTGAAAACCTTAAAAACTTACTCCAACACAATCTTCAATACTTCTTCTGCTTGTTTCACAAAATGAAATTTAATATCTTCAATGTAGTTTTTTGGTATTTCGTCCAAATCCCTTTTGTTTTTTTCACACAAAATAATTTCTTTAATGCCTGCTCTTTTGGCAGAAAGTATTTTTTCTTTGATGCCACCCACAGGCAACACACGCCCTCTAAGCGTAATCTCGCCTGTCATTGCGATATGTGATTTTACTTTTTTATTGGCAAATACAGAAGTCAAAGCGGTAAGCATTGTAATACCAGCAGAAGGGCCATCTTTTGGCACAGCACCAGCAGGTACGTGAATATGCAAATCACATTCTTCAAATTTTTTGTAATCAATCTCCAAATCGTGAGCAATGCTTTTTAAGAAAGACAACGCAGTTTGAGCAGATTCTTTCATTACATCACCTAATTGTCCTGAGAGTGTGAGCCTTCCTTTGCCTTGCGAAAGACTTGCTTCTATAAAAAGAATTTCACCGCCTACACTTGTCCAAGCAAGCCCTGTTACGATACCAATTTGATTGTCATTTTCTGCAATTTCTTTGTCAAAAATTTCAGTTCCTAAGAGTTTAGAAACTTCTTTTTCGTTAATGGTTTTGGTATAATTTTCTTCGGTTGCGATGGCTTTGGCAATTTTTCTGCAAACCGCCCCAATCTGCCTTTTGAGGCTACGCACACCTGACTCACGTGTGTAATCCGCAATGATTTTTACAATCGCACCATCTTCAAATTTCAAATCTTTTGCTTGCAAACCGTGTTCAGTACGTTGTTCTGGAATAATATGTTTTTTGGCAATTTGGACTTTTTCCTCTTGTGTATAACCTGATATTTCAATGATTTCCATTCTATCACGCAAAGCAGGGTGGATAGTGTCAAGATTATTAGCAGTTGCAATAAAAAGCACCTGCGATAAATCGTATTCAAGGTCAAGATAATTGTCCGAAAAACTATTATTTTGTTCAGGGTCTAATACCTCCAATAATGCAGATGCAGGGTCGCCTGCACGCATATCAGCAGAAACTTTGTCTATTTCATCAAGAATAAAAACAGGGTTAGAGGACTGCGATTTTTTGATGTTTTGCAATATTTTTCCTGCCATTGCTCCTACGTATGTTTTGCGGTGTCCTCTTATTTCGCTTTCGTCGTGTACGCCACCAAGAGCCATACGAATATAATTGCGATTAAGTGCTTTTGCAATGGATTTGCCCAAAGAGGTTTTTCCAACGCCAGGAGGCCCATAAAGGCAAAGAATAGGGCTTTTTAGGTTGTTTTTAAGTTTTAAGACAGCAAGATATTCAATAATGCGTTCTTTTACCTTTTCAAGTCCATAATGGTCTTTATCAAGTATTTTTTGGGCATTTTTGAGGTCGTGGTTATCTTTGGTGTATTCGTTCCAAGGAAGGTCAAGCAAAAATTCTAAATAATTCAACGAAACAGGATATTCTGCAGATGCAGGATTCATCTTGCTAATTTTGCTAATTTCTTTTTGGCAATATTGTGCAAGTTTTTCGCTCCATTTTTTGTTTTGTGCTTTTTTGCGGAGTGTATCAAGCTCCATTTCGTTATTTTCGTGTCCTCCATTTAGTTCATCTTGAATGATTTTTATTTGTTGTCTTAGAAAAAAATCTCTTTGTTGTTGGTCAATATCTGAATGGACTTTGCTATGAATTTCTTGTTTGATTTGAAGATGTTGGATTTCTTCATTCATAAATTCCAATAGTTGTGTAATTCTATCTACTGCCTCATCACTTTCCAAAAGTGTTTGTTTTTTGGAAGATTCTACATTAAGATTAGAACAAAGAAAATGCGTAAGAAATGATAAATTTTCCATACCTTCTATCACGATTTTTGCATCTCTTGGAATATCAGGATTGAGTTCCATAATCTTAAATGCAGAATCTTTGACAGAAGACATTAAGGCTTTTGCTTGCTTGGTTTTCTTTGGGAAATTTTCGGTAAGGGTTTTTACAGTTGCACAGATATAAGGTTCTTCTGACGTAAATTTTTCTACTTTAATGCGTTTTTTTCCTTGAATGATAATATTGATATTGCCATCAGGCATTGTAAATATTTTCATTATTTGGGCTAATGTTCCTACTTTATAAAGTTCTTCAAAAGGTGTTTCTTCTGCATCTGCGTTGTGTTGTGTGATAACGCCTATAAGTTTGTTGCCTTTGTATGCTTTTTTGATGAGTTTGATAGATTTTTTCCTGCCCACAGTAATAGGCATTACAATACCAGGAAAAAGTACGGTATTGCGTGCTGGTAATATTGGTAGGTCTTCCAATATTTCGCTGTTATCGTTGTTATCATCATCTATTCCAAAAGGAATTGAAATGATGTTGTTATTGTCATCATCTGCATCTGAAAATAAAATATTTTCTACTATTTGGTCATTTTTCATAATTAAGAAGCCCCCCAACCCCCGAAGGGGGAGTTTTTGCGTTTTTTACCTTTTTGTGATAAAGGATTTTATTCCCCCTTTGGGGGTTAGGGGGCTTTTTTTTATTGATTTTCTTTTAAAAAGGTATTAAATTTTTTGAGGGCATTTCCACTCAAAAGGCTTTCTTGTGCAATATTCCAACATTCTTCCCAAGACTTCTCAGGATAAAAACATTGTACGCCTGCGGTACTATTTGCCAAAAGTACCATATTTTGTGTAATTGTTCCTTTATTTTCCAAAATATTCATAAAAATTTTTCCTGCGTCTTCTATCGTTTTTCCACCAAAAATTTCTTCTGGTATAACATATTCACATTTTAAATCAAAAGGTGTTAAAAGTTTTTCGCCTTTATTTTTGGTAAAAAATTTTACTTCATTAGTCAATGAAATTTCATCATACCCATCAACGCTATGCAATATAATAAAATTTTTTACTTTTTGTTTATTTTTTTGTTGATATAAATAATAATACAATCGCCCCAACTCCAAACTAAATACGCCTACTAACTGATGTGTAGGCGTTGCAGGATTAACCATTGGGCCCAACATATTAAAAAATGTTTTTACACCTAATTCCTTGCGAATGGGTGCAACGTTTTTCATAGCAGGGTGAAATAATGGAGCGTGCATAAAACACACATTGCTTCTTTCTAATGAACGGTGAAGCGTGCTTAAATCATTTGTAAATTTTACGCCCAAATATTCCAAAACGGTGCTACTTCCTGCCAATGACGAAACTCCGTGATTACCGTGTTTGCTCACTTTTATATCTGCTCCTGCCAACACAAATGCGGACAACGTAGAAATATTAAAAGTGTCTTTGCCATCGCCACCTGTTCCGCACACATCTATTGTGGGCATATCTTCCAAATCAACTTTTATGCACAAGTCAATCATTGCTTGCTGAAATCCTGCCAATTCTTCAACGGTAATATTTCGCATCATAAAAACGGTCATAAAGGCAGATATTTGCGAAGCGTTATAACTTCCTTGTGCCATTTGTGTCAGTATTTCACGTGCTTGCTCTTGCGAAAGACTTTCGTAAGCAAATAAACTTTGTAATATTTTTTTCATTAAAATTTTAGTTTTTTTTAATAAGATTAACAGCATTTTTTACTGACTACTGAATCCTGATTCCTGACTACTTTAAAGCAATTTATTTTCAATTTCTTTTATAATTTCTTTTGCTTTTTCTTTTTGATTTTTTAGCAAAGAATTTTCTAATTTTTTTAATAAATTTTTAAAATCTTTATTAAAAATTTTCTCAAAATTATTGCTTGAATTTTGGATATTTTTTTGTTTAGAATTTGTTTCTTTTTTTGGAAAAATTAATTCATTTGTATTCAAAAAATCTTCTCTAATTTTTTCAATTTCTTCATCAGAAAATTTTACAATTTTTTCTAAATCACTTTTTGAAATTAAAATATTTTTGTTCAAAATTCCCCATTTTAATTGCATATTTTCACCTGAAAATTTATCCAAATTTTGAACGAAATTTTCATCACGTTGAATAGTTTTTACAGAAACTTTATGTTCTTGTGCAAGTTTTTCATAAGTTTTTAATCCGCCTTTTTGAGTATCATTTTGAAGATTTTTATCTAAGAGGACATTTTGTCCTCTTAGGTCATTTTCATATTTTTTATCCAAATATTCATCTTGAATATTTGTGTTATTTTGAGCATTTTTATCTAAGAGGACATTTTGTCCTCTTAGTCCAAAACGTTGAGAATCACCGTGAGTTTTTTTCATTTTACTGTACTGCAAGCCTCTAAAATAGGATTTTACTTCTTCGGTTACATTACGCTTTCCGAGTTGGTTATTTATCATAAAATCCTTCACTTCTTCCATATCTTCAAAGGGACGAACAAGCACCGCATAAGGAATATTATGCTTCTTGCAAATACCATAACGATTGTGTCCATCAACCAAAATATATTCCTGTGGATTGCGTTCCCAAGCCACAAGTTCGTCCCTGCAACCATCTTGCAAAATGCTTGCTTCCAAACGTTCCAATTCTTCAAAAGTAAGTGGCGGAATGAATACTTTTAATTCCTCCAAAATAACCAACTCTTTTGTTTTTTTTTCGTTTTGAGTGGATTCAATATCTGAAAAACTATTCTTCTGAATTTGGCTTACAAGCCCACTAAATTTTTTTGCCATAGATAAGTTTAAGGTTCAAAAAGTTCAAGGTTTAAGGTTCAAAAAGTTCAAGGTTTAAGGTTCAAAAAGTTCAAGGTTTAAAGTTCAAAAAGTTCAAGATTTAAGGCTCAAAAAGTTCAAGGTTTAAAGTTCAAAAAGTTCAAGGTTTAAGGTTCAAAAAGTTCAAATTTTAAAGGTTCAAAGTTAAGGTATTTTAAATTAAAAAATTTAAAATTTTAAGAAAAAAAATTAAGAAAAATTATTAAAAACATTTTGATTCTTTTTAATAATTTTTCATAAAAAAATCAATGATAAACATTCAAAAATTTAAAAAATATTTTGAACTTTTGAACCCTTAAATTTTGAACTTTTGAACCCTTAAATTTTGAACTTTTGAACCTTAAACCTTGAACTTTTTGAACCTTAAACCTTGAACTTTTTGAACCTTGAACTTTTTGAACCTTAAACTTTTAAACCAATTCTTTTGCCAACGCCATATAATCCACAGCTCCAGAACTTTTTTCATCATATTCAAAGATAGTTTTGTGTTCTGCTGATGCTTCCACAAGTTTGACAGATTGGCGAATGTGTGTTGCAAAAACTTTATTTTGATAGATATTTTTTACAGTATCAATGACCGCTTTGCTAATGTTGGTGTGAGCGGTTTGTGTGAGCAATATTCCTGAGATATTTATTTCAATATCCAAATTTTCTTTAATTTCGGTGATGGTGTCCAAAATCGTTTGAAGTCCCACCGTAGAAAGGTAATGTGATTGCACAACAATCAATAAATTTTGTGAGGCAATAAAAGCGTTCATCGTCAAAATATCCAAACTTGGCGGACAATCAATCAACACAAAATCATATTTTTTGCTAATGGTTTTGATGCTTTTTTTCAATTTAAAATAACCACCTATTTGTGTGTGAAGTTTGTTAATCGCACTCGCAAGCACAAGGTCAGAAGGCAGAAGGTGCAATTTGTCTGTAAGCTCGCAAATGGGAATTTCTGCATCTTCCATCAGTACCTCATAAATGCTGGTAGCAGGTTGTTCTATGCCACAACAAAGTGTGAGATTTGCCTGTGGGTCAATGTCTATCAGCAAAACTTTTTTGCCCAACAGCGTTAATGCTTTGCCTAAATTGAGTGCGGAAGTGGTTTTGCCTACACCGCCTTTGTGATTTACAAGAGATATGATTTTTACCATAATTTTAAAAGCCCCCTAACCCCCAAAGGGGGAATTTTTTTAGTGAATAAATTGAAAATTTTATTTTTTTCTATTTGCTCCCCCTTTGGGGGTTGGGGGGCTTCTTCTTTTTCTGCAAAAATAAAAACAATTTTTGGCTAAAAAGCAAGGTTTTTGACTTTTGGTAATTTTTTTGCGTATAAGTTTTATATGAAATCAATTATTTACCTATTTGCATTATTTTGTGCTGTATTATTTTGCATTTTTCAAAATAAAATTTTTGCACAAGAACGCCCAAAACGTTTTCCAAGTGCAACACGCAATATAGAAGATTTGTATAGATATGTCCACGAAAAAATGAAACATAATCAATATTATGTCAATGAATGGAGTTTTAACCATTTCAAACAAGATTGGTGGGATAAATCACAAAACTATGGCGTGGAAGCGTATCATTATAGTTTTGTGGGCGAAAATGAACCTGTGTTGCGTGTGGCTACTTTACAGATTTTGAAAGAAAAAATGTTGTACCAATACGAATTTCTCTATACTCAAGAAGGGCATTTATGCCTTGTGATTGAAAAACAAAAAGATACCACAAAATTCCCTTATCGTGAATTAAAAGTTTTTTTTGATAAAAGAAAATGCGTAAATCTTTTTTTGGACAAAGATATTATTCCACACAATAACACAGGTTATAACGACAAAATTGGTGCTTTGCAAGAATTAGGCGAAGATTATTACCAAAAATTTCAAAGACAAGTGGAGGATATTAGGAATTAAAAAAAATGAGTTTTATTTTTTTCAATGCTTTACTGGCATAATTTGTTTGTTTTTTTTAATTAAAAATCAGGAAAAAATTAAGAAAAAAAATTAAATTTGCAAAAAAATCAAATTTTATTATTTCTTTTCATTTATGAGTCACGGAAACTTACCTTGGGTGGAATCCCCTTTTTTTAAAGAGATTTTGCAAACTAAAAATATTTCTGAAACAGATAAAGAACTTGCTAAACAATACAATGAAGATGGTTTTATTGTTGTACCAAATCTTTTTACTGAAAAAGAGATAGAAGATGCTTTGTCTGATATTCAAAATAAAGCATTTAACCCTGATTATCCTGTCAAAACGTACAGAGACCAACAACGTGTGCAAGATTTTTGGCAAGAATCAGAAGCAGTAAAACATCTTTCTTGCCACCCAAAAGTTTTGCCTATCTTAGAAATGTTGTATGGGCGAGAAGTAGTGCCTTTTCAAACACTAAATTTTAGGGTTGGAACAGGACAAAGGGCACATTCTGATACAATACATTTCAGTTCTATTCCTGCAAGATTTATGTGTGGCGTATGGATAGCTTTGGAAGATATCAATCACGAAAACGGAGCGGTATTTTATTATCCAAAATCCCATAAAATCCCAGAATATAATTTTGCACACATAAAAGATGGTGTTGTAGACACTTCTTACGATAATTATAGCGAATATGAGGATTTTATTCAAAAAGTAATGGATTCTTCTGAATTTGAAAGAAAACCTTTTTATGCTAAAAAAGGTGATGCTTTGATATGGTCTTCCAATATCATACATGGAGGCTCAAAAGTTGAGAAAGCTGGTAGTTCTCGTTGGTCGCAAGTAACACATTATTACTTTAAAGATTGTGTTTATTATACGCCTATGCTTTCCAATATGGTTACAAATGAATTGTATCTTAGACATTCACTCGTAAATATGCGCACAGGTAAGAGAGTGGAACAAACTTTTAATGGTAATCCTATTCGCTATGTAGAAACAGGAAAAGATAAATTCATTCTTAATAATCGTATGAAAGAAAATGAAGAAGGACAACCTACAAATGAGCCTGTATTTCCTGAAAAAAAGAAAAAAGGATTATTTGGTTTTTTAAAAAAGATTTTCAAATAAAAGCCAATAAAAAAAGCACAAAATTTAATATAAATTTTGTGCTTTTTTTATTTAAAATTTTACTTTGTATTTTTCTCGCCAATTTTCAATAGTTGGAATAGCATTATAGCACCTAAAAAGAGCAGTTTGTATGATGTGGTTTATATTGCTTTTTTTCTTTTTATAACGTGTTTCAAATACAATATTTAATCCTTTGAGCCATATCCAAAGCAAACTTGGCACAAATACATATTTTTCTTTGTGCTTCATAGCCTTGTAAAAATTTAATACATATTTTTTTATTTTCTCATCTTTGAAAGGTGCTTTCGTGAGTTGTTCTAAACGATTGATTTCGTTTTCAAATTCTAATCTTTTATGTGCTATTTTTGCCTGTGCGTGCATATAAGGCGTTATTTGTTCCTCTTTTTGTTCGTTAGAGCGTCCCAACATATCTGTTACGTTATTGGTATGTTGTCTATATTGTACCAATGCTTCATCAATGTATGCAATTCCTTGATAGGCAGATGCTACAAAGGCAATCCACCAATCATAGTGCATTTTGGTTGAGAAAGGAAAAATAAATTGTAAAATTTCTTTTTTAAACATCATACTGTGTCCAGAAACACAATTATCTAATAATAAAGCTCTACAATCATTGCCTTGATACATTTTTATAATTTCTGAAATTTTTTTATTCAAAAGATTACCTTCTTCATCTATAAATTCAGAATCATGATATATAAGACTATTATTTCCTATATTTTCCACACATTTCGCTATTTTTTCAGGTTTCCATATATCATCTTGGTCACTTATTGCGATATAATCGCCTTTGGCAAGATTTATACCTTTTTCAAAGTTTTTTATGTAGCCCAAATTTTCAATATTTTGATGAATTTTTATGTTATGATTAACATATTTTTCGTTATAATTTTCCAAAATTTTTATGGTATCATCTATTGAATTATCATCAACAACTACCAATTCAATATTAGCATGAGTTTGTGCTAAAATACTATCAAGCTGAGCAGGTAAGTATTTAGCACCATTGTAAGTACATAAAACAATAGAAACCAAAGGAGATATTACATTTTTCATTTGAAGATGTTTAAAAATATTGTTTTTAATAAAATATTATTATGAATTTGATATATTCAATTTTTTTACTAAATTTTCAAAATGATATTGAAAATAAAAATCATAGCCATTGTTTCCATTGGGAATTACATTTGGATTTTGATAAAATATTTCCAACAAACGAGGAACTTTCAAGGCTTCTGCAAGTGCATAAGGAAATGATTGATTTCCAATAAAAAATTTACAACCTGCAATTATCTGTGCCATTTCCAAAAAATTATTTACTTCTTTGAATATTAAATTTGGAATTTTTTTTTTCATTGTTTGATATTCATTCTCCACACCAAGAAAAATAATAT
The DNA here is from genome assembly GCA_013297825.1 of Cytophagales bacterium. GTDB lineage: Bacteria > Bacteroidota > Bacteroidia > Cytophagales > Microscillaceae > JAAFIN01. The sequence goes on along the minus strand of JAAFIN010000003.1, from coordinate 39,816 downwards.
TTTCATATTTTGACAAAAATGTGTAATCAATGTGTGGATTATTGTATCGTTGGCTACGTGCTAATATGATATTTTCTTGATATTGTTTATTTGGTATTACACTAATCCAAGCATTTGACAAATCAAAATATGCCCCAAAAGCATAAGAATACCATTTTGCAATATTGCCTCTATTTAAAAATATGGGTAACTCTCTGAAAATATCCAAATTATAATCCATATTTGAGTTTGTATCATTTGTATTTTCATCAAAAATTCCAACGCTTTTGATGTATGATTGTTGTTCCAATAAAGGTTTTAACATAGTAAAAGTTTTTTCATTGAGCATTTTTCCGCCTCCAAAATGCTCTTGGTTGTCTTTATAAACGCTTTTCTTTTTTATATCAACAAAAAAATTAAAAGAATTTTGTCTATTTTCTGAAAGGCTTATTGCAGTAGGAAGGCTATAAATCAAATCTCCAAGATGTCCTGAATGTTTAAAATTCAATATTTCTTGTGATTTTTTTATATTAGAAATTTTAGCATTAAATTCTTGGCTTAAATCTTCAAAAGATTTTTCTGGAAAATGTGGAATTTGACTTTCCCATTTTTTTACAATATTTTCTATTATTTTATTTGTATTTTCTTCTGATTCTCGTGTAAACTTTTGGACAAAATTTTTAATGTATTCATCAGAATGTAATCTTGCAATATTATTTGCTTCTATTTGTTTGTTTTCAATAATTTTTGTTAGTCCTTCATATTCATAACAATATTGCAAAGGATTATTAATTTTTAGCCAAAGTTTTTGAAAGAAATTTCGTTTTTTTTGCATTTTATTTTATGAATTAAAATTACAAATGTTTTGCTACACACCAACCATTTTGTTTGCTTACCCCCAAAATATTAAAATTTGGGTTTTGTTGAATATCTCTCAAACTACGAAAATGTTTTAAATGATGTGTATCATCAAGCATCAAATAAAAAGATTTTTTGCCTAATAAAGACATTACTTTTTGAAATTCCATATAACCAACCCCACCCGCAGAATCCAAAATTACAAAAAGATTTGCATTTTCGTATTTATTTATAAGTTCTTCCAACAAATTTTCTATAATAAGTGTAGGTTTTAACCTTTGCTTTTTTTCTTTTTCTAATTGTTCCTTTTCTATTTTTTCCAAACGCTCTTTTTCTGCTTGTTCTTTTTTTAAATCTTCTTTGGTTTTTATTCCAAATAATTTTCTCAAAAAACGTCTAAGTGAAAAAGGACGTTGGGGTTGAGATACAGAAATTTTTTTATTTGTCATATATTCTTCTTTGGGATTTCCCCCCCCTTTGGGGTTTGGGGGGCTTTCCTCTCCCAAAAGTCCTTTGAGTTCGTTAGCATAAAAAGCTACAGGATTTATCAAAGTATCAATAAAAATATCAGGATAGCGTTCGTGATGATTTATGGCTTCATCATTTTCTACAAAATTTAATGCCTCTCTTAAATTAAGTGATGCACCATTCAAACAAACCACTTTTGGAAATTTTTTTAAATTTTCTACAGCATCTGCGTGGCTATTTGGATTTACTTCCAATGTGTAAAAGGTTTTTAATGTGTTACACTTTTCAAAAGCATTAGACACAAATGTAGTAGAACCAAGTCCATTAAAAGTACCTGTTTCTATGATAATTTCAATATTTTCTTTGGCAAGGTTTTCTAAGATATTTTTAAGTATCTCATCTTGTGTCATAGAAATGGAATGAAAAGGATATTCAGCGTAAGGGAGCATATTTTTTGTTTATATAAAATTAAAAATTTATTCTATCAATGATTTTTCTTCCCAAATTACCTCAAAATCTTTTGTGAGAAAAAGGCTTTCATCTTTGGAAAAAAAAGTAATTTCTTTTATTTTTTTGTTATTTGTAAGGCTTTGTTTAAAATTATGTTCAAAAAATGATTGTGCTTCCACATTTGAAATTATTTTATAATTTATAAAAATTCCGCCTCTTAAAATTGGTACAATCGCTCTAAAAACCTGTTCTTGCCCATCTTCATATTTAATTTTTGCCTCTACAAGTGGCGGTCTGTATAAAAATTTGGTAATTTTTCCCAAAGTATTGTATTTTATTTTGGGATAAATATAAACAAAATTTTTATTTTCATCTATTTTAATGACTTTTCCAAGTTGTTCAGTGGTTTTTTTAAGGGTTTTTGTATGTAATTTTTTTGGAGTTGTCTTCCTTTTGAATAAAAGCATACCAAAATAATCAGGTGAAGCAATACGACCTTCTGCTTTTCCGTGTTTTATATAATGTTCATAACCATTTTTTATTTCTTTTCGGTAAAAAGCCTCTGCTACATCAGGATTTTTTAAAAGATAAAATTTTTCATCAAAAGGCAATTCTTCGGTTTGTTTTTGGCTATATACAAGCTCATAATTTGTAAAAATCGCAAGTTTTGTTTTAGATTCTTCCCAAAAAGCATATCTATTATCAATGGTTTGGTTATTATCAAAAATCAAAAAATCAGGGGCATTTTTTCCAAGATATTTATTTGCGTTGAGGCTATCTAAACGAGGTGTATATGCAGAATATGTCTGAGGAATAGGGCGTGGATTGTATTTCAGATTATGAATGTTGATGAGTGATATTTCAGTGGGTAGTATATCCACACTTCCATTTTTAATAATATGTATTATTTTTTCAGGAAGTTTTATTTTTTCTTTATCTTCTTTTGAAATTGTATTTTTGTAAGAAATATCTGTAAAAATATCTGTGAGATAAGACACAGAAAAAACAGCACTAAGCTCAAAAGATTTTTGTTTTATCTTATTATCTATTACAAAAATAATAGAGATTACAATTATCAAAAAGAAAAATATTTTGCTAACAAATAAAGGTTTATTTAATTGCAAATAATACAAACCATAAATCGCACTTACACAACCAAAAAACACCATTTGCCTACCTTCTGCTCTTACAAATTGAGCTTTGAACGTGTAAAATAAGCTCAATCCAATGCTAAAAAATATCAACAAAAAAAATATTTTATTTTCACAATTTTTATATTCAAAAAACATTGAAATTAAAAATAAAATCGTAAATATCAATGCCAAAAACAAATGAAATGGCTTTGTAACCAAAAACATTGCTTCGTTGTAACCACTTATTATTTCACTTCCTTCTACAATGTATCCTGCAATATTAACTTTAAAATAAAAACTTATGCCTAAAAATATAGAAAAATACAAAAGTAAGGGAATTATCAACCAAACACGTAAAAATGTTTTTTGCCAAAAAATATACGCAAAACCAACAAAAAATAAAATAAATAATAAAAAACCATAGCTTATTTTGATATGTATGGCTAATGCACATAAGATAGTAAATGAGATAAAATAATAAAAGTTTTTTTGTTGAATGCTACACAACAGCATACCAGCACCACAAATCATTATAAGCTCTGCTAAAGCAAAAAAAATAAAAAAATTAAATTTTACCAAAATCAATAATACAAGAGAAAATACAATATATTGATACAAAAAACTAATTTTTTGAATTCCACTTTTAATAATCCAATAGACATTTATTAAAATCAAAAAATCAAATAATAATAAATACCATTTAGAAAAATTATATGCACATCTTGTATGCAAAAAGCCCAATACACCATAAGTAAAAATATAATCTTCCCCAAATATTTGATTGTTAAATACTGATATATTCAACCCTAATATCCAAGAAGGGTCTAAACCAATACTTACCGTAAAAACTAAAAAAGTAGGTAACAATAAAAGTGTAAATAAAATTGCTATCCCATTTTTTTGTAAAGTTGTAAATGTGGGCTGATATTGTAAAAATTTAGAAAAAATCATAATTTTATTTTAAAAAAATGCTTGTTTTGATAATTTTAAGTGAAAATAACAAAACTTTCCAAAATTTTTTAATTTTTTGGAAAGTTGTATTATTTTATTGCTTTACATGATTTTATTACACTCTTTTTCGCATTGCCTCAAATATTTGGGCTAATGTATCTTCCACATTATACGTAAAATCCCAATTTGGATAATGTAATTTGAATTTGCTTACATCAGAAACCCACCAAATGTGGTCGCCAATACGATTGGTTTCAGAATACGAAAAATTCATTTTTTTGCCTGTGATTTTTTCACAAGTTTTGATACCTTCTGCCATTGAACAATTTGCAAATCTACTTCCACCTGCATTATATACTTCGCCCTGACGAGGATTTTGATAAAAATGCCAAAACATATTTACTAAATCAAAACTATGAATATTGTCCCTTACTTGTTTGCCTTTGTACCCAAAAACAGTGTAATGGTCGCCTGTTATAGCACATTTCATCAAATAAGACAAAAATCCGTGTAACTGCGTACCTGAATGTTTGGGTCCTGTAAGGCAACCACCACGAAATACGCCTACATTCATATCAAAATATTTTCCATATTCTTGTGCCATAACGTCCCCAGCTACTTTTGATGCACCAAAAAGTGAGTGTTTGGTTTGGTCAATGCTCATAAATTCATCAATACCATTTTTATAATAAGGGTGATTTTCTGCGATTTCCCAACGATTTTCTAATTCTACCAAAGGCAAATAATTAGGCGTATCACCATAAACTTTGTTGGTAGATGTGAATATAAAAACTGCTTTTGGACAATGCAGACGTACATTTTCAAGCATATTGATAGTACCTTGTGCATTGATGCCAAAATCCGTGAGTGGCTCTTTCATTGCCCAATCGTGGCTGGGTTGTGCTGCGGTATGTATCACAAGGGCAATATCATTTTTATATTCTGAGAATATTTTTTGAATCTCCTCAAAATTGCGAATATCTGCGGTATAATGTTTATAATTTGGAATTTCGTGTTGCAGTCTATCAATATTCCACTGCACAGAGGCATCTTTACCAAATAATATTTGGCGATAATTATTATCAATACCAATTACCAAATCAAATTTTTGGCTAAAAAATTCCACTGCTTCACTGCCAATTAAGCCAGCAGAACCTGTAATAAGGGCTATTTTCATTTTTTTTTATATTTTTATGTGAAAAAAATTAGTAGATTTAATGAAACCCTGCTAATTTTCTTTTTTTAAGAATTTTGATATTATTTAAAATAATTTCTTCATTGTTGTATATTGATTTTAAAATTTCAAAATCTGGGTTTTCTTTTTTAATTTCTTGACTTGCTTTCAATGTTCTTTTATACATTTCTTTTGCATCAGCAATACCTGATATATGCCCTTTCAAAAGGATAAAATTCATGACTAAGATAACTAAAAGTGCAATAGAAAATATAAATACTGATATATCTGAAAGTTTTTTTATTCTAAAATATATCATATTTCTATCCACAAGTGTAAATAAAAATACAAAATTAAACAACCAAAAAAAGGAACTTATTAAAATGTATCTTGGTGCCAAGTGATAAACGCCCCCTGTCAAAATATTATTACCTTCGCCAAAATCAGCCCTTCCCAAACCTGACACCATTGCACTTATGATTGTATAAAAAGATAGTAACCAAAAAATACGGATTTGAGGAGAAAAAAGTATTTTTTTTTGATAAAAATAAGTTATTCCAATAATTTGTAACAAAAGGCTTAAAACACCAATGTTAAATTTATCATTGGGATTACTTACCCAAATACCAAAATATCCTATTACAAAACTGATATATTTTGTTATAAAATCAACTGTAAATGCTTTTTTATTTAATCCAGCAGGGCTTTGATAACCCCACATATAAAAAGAAAATACGCAAACAAACACTAAAATCCAACAAGATAAATATTGTATCTTCTGTTGGAATGTTATTTTTTGGAAAGTTAATATCATCAATCCACCTATTACCCAAAAAAACATTCCATTTGCAAAAGAAAATGTAGCCACAATACCAGCCAAAATAGCAAAAATAAAATATTCTATTTTGTATTCTGATTTATTAAGCCACATTATACCCAAAATAACCATCAAAATATTCAAAAATATTTGTATTTGCCAGCCCCACGTCCAATTTTCGTAGTGAATCATTGACAAAAATAATAATGAAACATTTGCTACTGATAAAATACCAAAAAATATAGGTTTATTTTTAAAATCAAAAACATTATCTAAAACTTTATATATTACTAAAAAAATACTAAAACCCAATAAAAAATTTATAATAATTTCATAACCAATATTCCAATTTGTGAAATATGCCATAAAAAACATAATTACTCTTGGAAAAAATATTCTGTGTTCGTTATGTTGTGCAAAAAGGTATGTTAAATTTAATTTATTTGAATGAAAAATCTCTAAACCGTTTACAAAATCCCATTGGTCAGAAAAAGGAAAATGAAATCCATACACCCAAGTAATATAAATCGTACACGAAAATAAAATAGCAGGAAATAGAAATAGTAAAATTTTATTTTTCATTGAAAATAATCATTAAATAATTGAAATTTGTTTTTTAGGTTTTTTTACCATTTTTTCTTAAAATCTCCTCTCGCAAAGTATTTTTCTATGAAACAATACATCAAAATAAAAAAATACCTACTTCCCATTTCTCGGATTTTAAGTTTTGAAATACCTGTTTTTCGATTTGTCCAAGAATTAGGCACTACTGCATAATTATAACCTCTTACAATAGCTTTTAAAGGAAGTTCAAGCGTAAGATTAAAATGAGGCGCAAGAAAAGGTTTTAAACCTTCCATTGTTTCTTTTTTGTAAAGTTTGAAGGCATTTGTGGTGTCATTGTATTTGATGCCCATTACCATTCTCACAATAAAATTAGCAAAACGGTTGATATAAAGTTTTATTTTGGGATAATCATATACTTTTCCACCTTTCATAAATCTACTTCCAAAAACACAATCATAATTCCCTTCCAACATTTTATTGTAATATTTTACCAAATCCTCTGCATCATCTGACATATCAGCCATCATTATTGCCACACAATCCCCTGTAAATCTTTCCAAACCATATCTTACTGCATAGCCAAAACCATTTTTACCTGAAATATTATTATAATACACCAATGTAGGAATTTCTTTTTGCAATTCTTTTAAAATGTTTTCGGTATTGTCTTTTGAATTATCATTTGTAACCACAATTTCGTGTGGAATATTGTATTTTTGTAATGTGGTATAAATATGTTGCAAGGTTTCAGCAATAGAACCTTCTTCATTATAGGCAGGAATTACAACGCTTAATTTCATATTATTTGTTTCATATTATTTTTTATTGTGATAAAAAGAGAGTTTTCTATTTTTAAGTGTGGTATTTCCTTCTATTATGATTTTTATTTTTTGGTTGGTGTATGCACATTCGCAAGGGTGTTTTTCGTGGGTTGTGGTTTTTGTATTTTCTATGTGAAGCATTTTGGTTTTACAATCATTCATATAAACATTGTGATTATACATTTCTATTGAGCCAACGATATGAGATGCAAACATAGTGAGCAAAATTATAGAAAATAATCCTAACAAAACATTTTTATTTTTTTGTGAAATAAAATTTTCTTTCAATAAAATAAAAATAATAACAAAATTACACACCCAAAATAAATTGCATATTGTAACATATCTGCTTGAAGATGCTTGTGCAAGCCCTATGCCTGTACGCCCAAGTGCTGTAACCAATCCAGAACCTATTGCGTACAAAGACAAATAAAAATAAAAATTATATTTTTCAAAATATTGTTTTTGATTTTCCCAATTATCTTTTGTATAATGATAAATTTTCCAAATGCCAAATACATAAATGCTTACGCCTACCATTCCTGAAATCATAGAAGCAACTGCATCTGATTCAAAAATAGGATTACCCAAAAATGCAAATACAAAAGCTATATAATTTAATACATAATTTAAAGAAATTTGGGGCGTTGGGTGATGTGGAGGACGTTCATATCCATAAAAATAAGCAGAAAATATGATAATTGTAAATATTAACCACGCAAAAAGATAAGCAATTTTTTGTTTTTTTGATTGATTTTGTAAAAATAAAATAATAATAAAACCTATCAAAAAATAAAATAAACCATTGGCAAATGAAAAACCTGCAATTATTCCACAAAACATTGCAAATATAAAATTCCAAATATTATTTTGAGATTTTCGTAAGTTATTGATGCCAAACATCACAAAAAGAATATTTAAGAAAATCTGTATTTGCCAACCCCACATAATATTTTCGGATTGTGCAAAAGAAAAAAACAATAAACTTATGCTTGTTACAACCAAAAAATTAAAAAAGAAATTAACATTTTTGTTTTCCAAAATATTATTTTCTAACATTAAAAATCCATCATTTTTTATTTTATTTAACATAAAAAATGAAATGCAAGCCATCAAAACAACATTTATATAAAGTTCTGCGATAATATTCCAATTTGTAAAATAAGCCAAAACAAGCATTATCATTCTTGGAAATAACAATCTGTGTTCGTTGTGTTGGGCAAAAAAATCAGAAAAAAATATAGGTTCATTCGCATACATTTTTTCCAACAATGGAATAAACTCCCATTGGTCAAAAAAAGGAAAATTCACACCCCATAAAAATATCATACCAATTACATATATCAAAAAAATAGTTGGTACAACAAAAAACGTTTTATTATTCATTTTTTTTAGTTTAAAATGGGTTTCAAATCCTTTTCATTTTCTTTTATCCATTCAAAAATCTCTTTTAGAATTTGTGTAGGTTGTTTTTTGGGTGTCCAACCGCAAAGGTTTGTGATTTTTTGGTTATCAGTCGTATAAATACGCAAATCAGCCACACGATTTTCCACCACTTTTGTAATTTCAATGTGGTTTCCTGTGATTTCTTGGCATATTTTGGTTAGTTCTTGCAAACTAACGCTTATTTGGTTGCCTCCTCCCACATTAAAAATTTCGCCTCTGAATGTGTCTATTTCGTGAATTTGTTTATCAATCAATGTGTATAAATCTGCCACATCAAGCATATCACGCAGTTGTTTGCCTTCGCCACCATACCCAAAATAACCTAATTTTCCTTTCCAAAAATGCCTTGCCATCCACAACACTACCACACCTTGGTCTATTTTTCCCATTTGATACGCACCTGTAAGCACTCCACAACGATTGATAACCGTTTTCATACCTGTAAGTGCGTCATATTCTTGTATAAGTAGTTCAGAGGCTAATTTTGTAGTACCATAAAAAGAGCGTGAGCCTTTGAGCGTAAAGTCTTCTGTTACGCCTTTTTGAGAAATTCCTGCTAAAATTTGGTTATTTGTCCACGAAAAACGAGTTTCTAATTCCTCAAAATTCGCACTTTCTAAGGCTTGAATGGGATAAACTCTACTTGTAGAAAGAAAAATAAAATTTGCTTTGTGTTTTTTTGCCAATTCCAAACAATTCACTGTTCCCAAAAGATTATTATTAACGACCTGTGTAACAGGTGAAGTAATGCCTGCCAAAACAGAAGGTTCTGCTGACGCATCAACAAGCACGTCAAAAGCTGGCACATCAGCCAAATCTTCCGCATTGCGTATATCAGCGTGCATAAACTGCACATCATACATTCGCAAGCGTGGCAAATTAAGCTCTGAACCTCGCCTTTTGAGGTTATCCAAACAAATAATTTGATAAGAAGGATATTGTTTTTTGAGGCTTATCGCCAAATGTGAGCCTACAAAACCAGCTCCGCCTGTGATTAGAATTTTCATATTTTTTGCAAAAGTAGCACAAAAAAATAAATTTTGTACTAAGATAAAAGCAACAAGGTACGAGGTGTGAATCTAAAAATACAAAACAGCCAAAATCAAGGTTTATTTTTTTGAAAAAAAAGTATTTTGCTTAATTATAAAAATGCTTTTTAATAAAAATTAACTATTTTTTTAGTTAATTTTTTATTAAAAAAAAGCTAAAAATTTTTGAAAATTTTTAGCTTTTTAGAAAAATTTTATGAATAAAATTGTTTTTATATTTTGACTTTTATGTACTTACACCTTTCCCCTTATTACTTTCCCCTGAATATCATTTAAGGCAATTCCTTTTCACTCAAAAAACTCCTACTTATCAACACAAAAACGATAATTCCTAACAAAAACGCACCCATTGCCCAAAGAGCGGTTTCAGCACTAAATATTTTAAATAAAAGAAATACCAAACACACAAAACAAATTATCATCAATGCAACACCACTTTTGATAATTAGATTAAATGCTCTTGACCATTGGCAACCATATTGATACATCAACGCATACGCACCCACACCTGCCCCTAAAAATATAGCTAAAAGCGAGAAAATTACACTACCATTTTTTAATGCTCCTGCAGGGTTACGTGCTATGGTTGAAATATTATTCATAAATTGTCCTATCATACCAGGATTTACTGCTTGTTTTGGTTTTTCTTCTGCTACTGCGAATTTACTTGCCAATGCTTGCCAAAGATGTGGATAACCATTATCATAACCCAACGCCCAAATACCTACGCCTGCGAGTTTTTTGCTATTCACAAAGTCATATTTTTTGGTTAGTGCGAGGCTGTCATCATACCAAATTTGGCGATAATTGTTGTTATTATCTCTATAAACATAAAAATTACTCATTGCTTCTGCATCTTCTTTGGGTTGTGAAAAACCCAATTTCTTTTTAATATCTCTATAAGGGTGATATTTCACAAATTTTAATGCTTCAGAAGGTGTTTTAAGGCTTTCTGTAACCCATTCCGCACCATAATATGACACACCCAAAAGCAATTTGGTAGGAGGCACACCGCCTGCAATATATTCATCAATGCTTCTATCTAATGAATAATTCCACCAATTTTTGCCACCTGTTGCAAGCGAAACAGGCCCTGCGAGGTCAGTATTTGCACCATAAAATTCTTGTCCATTGATAATAAAAAGGTCAGTATGCAAATGTAATTGTGCCATATCTAACGCACCTTCAAAATCAATAGGCGGAAGGCTCATTGTAAGCCAAGAATCCTTGATAGCAGATTTGAGTTGCGAAGACAAATCAATGATAAAATTGGTAAAATTATTTCTATTTTTTCCTGAAATTTGTTCAAAATCCAAATGAACACCATTTGCTTTGCGTTTTTGGAGAAGTTCTATAATGGTTTTGATAAAATTGGCTTGTGCATCTGTATTATTCAAAAATTTATTCACACCTTCAGCCCCAAAACAACTCGCACTTAACAAAACCTTGCATTTTTCACGTTGGGCGTAAGTAATAAGTTGTGTTTCTTCCCAATCGTGAACAGAATAATAAAATCCTGTGCTTGGATTTATTTCATAAGAATAATAAGCCACTGCAGAAAGCAAAGAAAAATTATAACTTTTGAAGGCATCACCTGCCCAATGTGGGTGCCAACCAAATACTGTTTTTCCTTTTTGCAAAACACGTTTTTTGGTGTAAGAATTTTGGTGTGTGAGCGGTGTCATTTTATCCAAACCATCTTTATAAGCAATTTGGTCTCTTTTTTTGACATTATAAGACCTTGCTTGAAAAGCGGTTGTATCAATCAGACGCACATTTTCGTCCAACTTTACATCACCTTTTTTGCCTTTGCCACCAGCTTTGTCGCCTTTACCGCCAGCATCACCTTTGCCACCTGCGAGTGTATTTTCTTTGCCTAAACTATTGGGGTCAAAGGGTTGCAAAGGGTCAATGGTTGGATTGGCTTTTCCATTTTCGCCAGTTTTGCCATTGTTACCAACTTGTTGTGAGCCAGCACCATCTTTTTTATCATTTCCATCTTTATTATTTGATGAATTTTCTTTTTTGTCATTACCTTTATTAGCTTCTTCTGAGTTACCATTTTTAGAATTGCCATCTTTAGTTTCATTATTTTTCTTTTCTTCATCTTTTTTTTCTTCATCTTTTTTCGCAGGATTGACTTCATCAACTTTTTTCTTAATTTTGTCTTTAAATTGTGCAAAAGTTGGTAGTTGTGAAAAGGCAACAAAAAAGAGGCACAAAAAAAACACTTTTTTGTAAAATTTTTGTGAAAAACACGCCATAAGTTGAGATTTTAGAGCGAAAATTCGCATTTTTTTGGGAATTAAGACAATAACGTAATATATTGCGAAAGTTAAAGCATAATTTTAATATGACAAAAAAAATATCTTACTTTTTTCTTTTAACTTTCTTGGGAATAGGGCAAATTTATGCACAAATTTCTCAAAAAGCAAAAGAAATTAATACAGATTGCCTAAAAAAGTTCGCCACTCTCAAACCTTCCCAACAAGATAAGAGCGAACAGGGCATTCCGTACTCTGTATTCGTACTACGGGAAGGCTCTACTTGGATTGTCGCAGTTACCGACACAGGCAGTTTTTATAGTTTTAGAAAAATGAGGAAAGTGGATACACTCACCCCAAATTCCTCTGCTTTTGACTTAAATCTCTGCAAATTGTTGGAAAAACCTGAACGTTTTGTCCTCAAAGAGAAAAAAGCCAAAATTGGCGACTTAGAAGTTCCACATTATTACACTTTTAATAATGAAGGCGGAAAAAGATTTGGTGCAATACAACAAGCTGAAACAGGCGTGAAAAATCTTTCTGCCATTGGAAAAGGGCTTGCTTTTATTGGAAATAGCATTGTAGGTATTTTTAGTATTTTTAAACCTACTAAATTGCTAAAACAAGTTGATGAAATGAAAAAGAAAGTTACTGAACAAGAAGCACTTGTCAAAAAACAAACTGATGCCATCAAAAAGCAAACTGATGAAATGAAAAAACAAACTGACATTATTAAAAAACAGTCAGAAGAAATGAAAAAATTGCAGGAAGAAACTGCAAAACTCAAAAAAGCACAAGAAGATGCCATAAAAGCCCAAGAACAAGCAAAAGCTGACCTTGAAAAAGCAAAAGAAGATGCTAAAAAACAATCAGGAAAAGACCCAAAAGCTAAAAAAGAGGAGAAAAAAGAAGCCAAAAAAGAAGTAAAATCTGAACCTAAAAAAGAGGAGAAAAAAGAAGAACCGAAAAAAGAAGAAAAGAAAGAAGAAAAAATTGTAAATGAAATTCCAAAAGAAGAGGAGAAAAAAGAAGAACCCAAAAAAGAAGATAAAAAAACTCCCCCTTTGGGGGATGGGGGGCTTGAAGAAATCGCAAAAATTACCAATGTCCAACCTGAAGAAGACCTTTCTAAACTTTCTAAAAAAGAAAGAAAAAAACGTCAAAGAGAATTAGACAAAAAACGCAAAGAATCTGAAAAAAATAATAAGAAAAAGAAAAAAACGGAACTCAATCTGAAATCTTATGACCAAATCAAAGAAGAAAACGACAAAAAACAAAAAAATGAACTTTCTACTAAAAATTATGACGAATCAAATGGAAAAGACACCACAAAACCGAAAAAAATTGATAAAGTTGAAAAAATAAAAAGTCAAAGAAATGGCGGTACAGAGGACAGTGTGCAGGTTCATATTGAAAAAACTTTGAAAAATATAGATGCACTTCAAAAAAAATATGCTCTTGAACAGCAAAAAATTAATTTTGAAGCTCAACGTGCTGAACTTCTACGCAAACAACGTGAATTGGAAACAGGAAAAGAAGAAAAACCAAGCAAAGAACTTATTACTTTGCAAACTTTGAAAAAACAACACCTTCAAAGCCTCAAAGACAAAGTAGTAGAACTTGATAATCTGCTTATTACCATTAAAAATAGTGATGAAAATGTCCTAAAATTGCAAGTTCCTGATATTCGCAAAAAAAGACAAGACCTCAAAAAAGAAATCGCAATATTTGAAGCCCAAGACGAACAAAAATCTGAAAAATAACCAAAAATCTATTTATCCCAAAAATATGTAACCTTGTTTGGTATCCCACCAAACAATTTTACACCATTTTCAAAAGCGTTATGTCCTCTTTTATTCCCAAAATTCCCTTAAATACCCAAGAAATAACCCAAAAATACAAGCAATATTTCCTAACTGCTTGGGGTGTATTCATTGGTATTGCGTTATCTTCTTACAATTTAGCAAGTATAAGCCTTTTTTTAGGCGGATTTTCGCCTGTAATGTTGCCACTTTCCACAGGATTAGCAGGTATTATAGGACTTATAGGGCTTGGAATATACGCAAGACAACAACTTTATGCACCTTTTATATCACTTGCCAATGCAGGACTTTGGATAACTGTGGCGTGGTTGGCAATACTTTTGACTGCGTTGGGAGGGCGATTGCCCCAAAGTGTGGGCGGAAATACTTGGATATTCCTCACGATGGCAATGTTGCCTTTATACAATACCTTTTTACGCTTAGTTTTTTGGTCAAGTACCGAGAAAGTATTAGGTTTTTCGCCTTACAAACAGGAGCGAAACCCTGCAAATATAGGGCTTTTGTTGGGTGAAAGTTTGGTATATGTGGTAAGTTTAGGAGCAACACATATTAACCTTACGGATTACCTATTTTTGGTAAGCATTATTGCCTTGCTTTCTGCTATTTTTGTTATTAGAAGCCTCAATACCATCACCCCAAACCTGCGAGCAGTGGGTTTTGAAGCTACTTACATACGAGCAAACAACAGTTGGGGCAATATCTTTGCCCAAAAATATTTGGTTTTATTGGGGCTTTTGGCGGGTTTGGTGGCGTTTTTAGGTATTTATATTGATTATTTTTTTCTTTCTGCCTTAGATGCTGCTTACAAAGGCACAACCGCACAGAGAAAAATCTATTTTTTGGCAATGTTTGGGGTAATTGGTAGTGGAATTGGCTTTTTATTAAGGCTTTACCTATCACGTTTTATCATTCGTCAATATGGATTGCGTTTGGGTATGCTTATAATGCCTTTAGGATTAGTTTTTACGGTGCTTGTGTTGGTGGTTATGGCTGCTATTTTGGGTAGTGATTTGAGTTTGGCTTCCATAGTGGCGTTTGGGTTGTTGGTTGCGAGCAAAATGTTGTATGATTTGGGGCGTGAATCCTTCTTTGTGCCTATATTTAGGTTGTATTTGTTGCCTATAAATGAACGTTTGAGGGGTGATATTCAGCTAAAATTAGAGGGCGGTCTTTATTATTTGGGGGTAATGTTGGGAGGATTTAGTATATTTTTCTTAGGAAAATACCTTCCAAGCAATATAGCAGGGCAATTATTGGGGGTTTTGTTGGTGTTGGGGGCTTTGATTTATATTATTTTTAGGTCAAATGCTGAATACAAAAACAGCTTACAGGGTTCTTTATCCAAAAAAGAAGAAAAAAACATCCAGAAAAAAACACTTTTGGACACTGATAAAGCAAAAAAATCAACTTTCTTACCTCTTTCTGAAAAAATTTACCAAAAAATTGATAAAAAACCTCACGAACTTTCTGAAAATGGCATTATTTGGCATCTTGGAATGTTAAAAGTATTAAATCCAATTACTTACAAAAAGGCAATTCTTAGGCTTTTGGACAATCCAGAGGAAAAAATACAACCTTTTTTGAAGGATTTAGAAAATAATATCAATACACTTATTGAAATGATTGATAAAAAAGCCTATAATATCATTTCAGCCAATTCTCACCCACAATTTGCATTAAGTTTTTACAAAAAAACACGTTATCACCTCGCAGAATCTCGCAAAGAAAGCCTTATTTTGGACGAAAAAATCCTAAATTGGATAAGTTACATTGATGAAAAATTAAGATTGCTTTCACTTGAAGGTGAAATGTATGGATTAAGCGTGCAGGATAAATTGGACAATGAGGACGAAATTCTTAGAAATGCGATTGATATATTTGCAAAAGAAATTGTAGATAATATCGCAGAACTTGCAAAAAACGCCAACAAAGAAATTCAAAAAATAAGCCTTCAAATTAACGAAAATATCCAAAAAATTGCCCTCCAAGAGGCACAACATTGGTGTATATTGGAAGCAATACCTGTGTTGTATGTGTTGATAAATTCAAAGTATTTTTCTGTTTTCAAACATTCTGATGTTATCCAAAAAACCTATAATGTACTCAAAGGTGCTGAATATCGCCTTGAAAGGCTTAAATATTTGGAACAACTCACCTTATCCAAATTGGAAAATGAACGTACTTTTGGAGCTTTGCTTACTACTTACGCAAAACCTGACATCAAAATTCGCCTCCTTAGTCAGCTTCTCCAAGACCCAAAAAATCCTGTAAGATATTACGCAACAGTTGCTTCTGCCAAAACAAATAATGTGGATTTGTATAATAATCTTATTGAAAAATTGGGTTCTTTGCAATATGGAAATGCCTCTTTTGCCTCAATGGTGGAAACCAGCGAAGAAATTTTTGAAACCTTAGAACTTGCTTTTTATATTGCAGGACAAAAAGAAATCGTACAAAAACGTATCGCACAAATATATGGTTATATAGGAACTTCAAAAGCCTTAGAACTTTTATTAAAAAAAATAACCTATTCTAACCAAACTGTCGCACTTTTTTGTTTGGAAATGTTGAGCAAATGCGGTTATCACATTGAAGACAACGACAGCATCACAGCCATCAACGAGGAACTTAATAATACTTGTGAAACGCTTACTTGGAATTTGTCAATTTTATTGGATTTAAAACGCCAAAATGCCTCACAAACCATTATAAAAGCATTGGAAAATGAGTTAGAAACCGATTATGACAAAATTTTTAGCTTAATGGCACTTATTTATGATAGTAATTCTGTAAATCTTGTCAAAGAAAATATCAGAAGTGGAGATGCAGATAGGGCGGATTTTGCGATAGAATTGTTGGAGATTTTTGTGGCTGAAACAAGTAAAATGAAGCTCAAAACATTGCTAAATTCAAGTTCTATGAGCCAAAAAATAGAAACTATGCAAGATTTTTTTCCAACTGACCCAATGAATTTGGAAGACGCACTTTTTGCTATTATTCAAAAAGATTATAAATGGATAAATATTTGGACAAAAGCGTGTGCTTTGTATGAATTATCACAAATGGATAAATATACTGACCAAACGATTTTTTTGGCAAATGTGGTAAATCCAAATACAATGCTTAGTGAGCTTTCTGCAAAAACACTTTACAAAAAAGATAATACTGTTTTTGAGGAAAAATTAAATCGCATCAATAACCGAAAAAATTATCAAAAATCAGTAGAAAGTGCCATAAAAGTACAAAAAGATGAAGATTTAGCAGAATATTCTTTGCCTACTTTGAAATTTGAAATTGCTAAATTTTTGCAAGAAATACCTGAATTTTCTAATATTGAAGGTCTTACGCTTGCCAAAATCGCCAATAATGCGGAACTTATCAGAGGCACAACAGGCGAAATATTGATAAATTATGAAAATTTTGATAAATTGGATTATTTTGTAATTTATCAAGGTAGTATTTTGGTAGAAGATGACGAAGCTGTTTTTTCAAAAAAATATACTGAAAAAATGCTGATTTGTAGGCTGGAATTTTTGGGAAAAGAACACCAAAATATTTCACTTATTGCCAAAAGTGATTTTGTGGTGTATAAATTTAATGCTGAAATTCTGCATCAAATTATGTCGTTGGAGGAAAATATTCCAGAGGCAATTTTGGAAATTAGAAATTAAAACTAAAAAAAAATAAGGTTTAAAAAGATTTAACTCAAAAATAATAAAAAATGGAAAATCACAATATTTTAATGAAAGAACTTTCAAAAAATGACTTCAAAGAAATTTTGTTTTTTGCAAAAAAATTAAATCCTGAAAAAACAGATGACATTTTGAATCAAAATATTTTTGATATGTTTGAGTTCAAAAATTATACTTGTTTTGGGCTTTTTCAAGATGATATATTGGTTGGCATATCAAGTGCTTGGACGACAGTCAGATTTTATTCAGGCAAACAATTAGAATTGGACAATGTGATTATTGACACCGAAATTCGTTCAAGTGGATTGGGAAAAACGTTTTTGAATTTAATTGAAAATTGGGCAAAAGAAAAATCTTACAAAACCATAGAATTAAATACATACGTCCAAAATGGTCGTTCTCACAAATTTTATTTTAATTTGGGTTATTCTATTTTGGGTTTTCATTTTCAAAAATATATTTAGGTTTTAAAAAAATATAATATAATATAATTGTATTTTTTATAAAATATTTGGCAAAATGAATTAGAGTTTTTAAGTTTAGGCTGTTTATACAATGGTTTTTTATAAACTTTGCTGTTATTTTGTGTAATTAGAAAAAATATAAACTTGGACTTGACATATGAAAATGCCCTATAAAATTGAAATAGATATTTTGGATTTTATTAAAAATGGTAAGTTTGATTTCATAAAAATTGGTCAAACAAAAGAATGGATACTAAACAATTTTCCTGACCCTGATGTTTTTGGTATGGGTAAAACAATCCAAGATGCAGAAATTTTGTGTTATGGAAATATTGAATTTCATTTTTATGAAGGTAAGTTGTCTTTAATTCATGGAGAAAATTTGAATGAATTAAATGGTGGCAATTTTTTAAAAATCAAAAAATGGATTTTCTTAGAAAACAAAGATTTAACACTTTTAGAGTTTATTAATGAATTAAATATTAAAGAAATTGATTTTACCAAAAAAACAGAAAATTTTAATTCAAAATATGTGAAAATACATATTTTGAAAAGTAATATCCAATTTACATTTATTGGAGAAGACAACGAACTAAAAAATCAAAATCATTTTACATTATATTCATTTAGTTTAACTGTATAAAATTAGCTTAAAATAAAGGTTGCCTGATAATTTTTATGGAAAAAGAAAAAAACAACTTTGTCATTCTGAAAGAATCTGGCTGTTCTTCTGTATAGAACAGCCAAGTAGCCAGATTCTTTCATAATGACACACAAGCTAAAAAGGTATTCCACAAAAATTGTCAGGGAACAAAAAATAATAATATACATTTCCTTTCTTCCTTATACCTTATCCTCTGTAATTGCTTTTTGGGCGATTTTTACACAATCTTTTACCGCAAAAATCAAATACTTAAATCTTTCATCTTGCGTAAAACCTTGTTTGTAACGAAAATAAATTTGTTGGGCAATAATCGCAAGACGTATCATACCAAGTGCGTAATAAAATACGATATTTTTAACTTCTGTTTGCGTAATTTCTTGGTATTTTTCCAAAAAATCTTTTCTTGAAAATGCTCCTTCTGTGATGTTGATGCCAAAATTTTTGATGGTTTCAAAATCATTTTTTTCGGTTACATAACTCAACATTACCCCCAAATCCGCCCAAGCATCACCTATTGTGCTAAGTTCCCAATCCAAAACACCCACAATGTTTGTAAGGTCATTATTATCAAGTACAAGATTATCATATTTGTAATCATTGTGCAGAAAAGCATTTTTTTCGGTATTTGGAATATTTTTAGAAAGCCAATCAAACACTTCATTTATTTCAGAAATTTCATCAGTTTGTACTTTTGCATAACGTTTTATGACATTTTCGGTTTGGCGTTGGGTGTAACCTTCGGTTTTTCCCAAATCTTTTAGAGGTGTATTTTCAAAATCAATTTGGTGTAATTTTGCAAAATTTTCTATAAGATTTTTGTCTAAAAGTTGCCTTTCTTCTTTGGTCAAAGAAAACTTAGAACCTGCACGCAATACAGTTCCTTCCATTTTTTGCATAATATAAAAAGGCGTTCCAATCACATTTTCATCTTCACACAAACCAAAAACTTCAGGAATTTTTGGATAAATGGGTTTCAAAGTATGCAAAATTTTATATTCACGTGCCATATCGTGTCCTTTGTGAATGTGGGACGCACCAGCAGGAGGTGTCCGCATAATATAATTTTGTCCATTAAAAATAATGTGAAAAGTTAAATTAGAAAATCCACCTTTTAAGGGAATTATCTGCAATTCTTGTGTTTTTTGAGCAAAAATATTTTCAAGAAATGGCTGTAATTGTGTGGTATTTAAAGTGTGCATATTTGTTTTTTAATAAAAATTTTTAGCTAAAAGTATTGTATTTTTTTGATTTATCAAATAAAAATGAAAAAGTTATTTCATTCCAAAAGTATTTATTTTCTTTGAAAAAAATCATAAAAAAGTTCTTTGATTTCATTTTTTCAAAAAAAAATTAAAAAAAAAGAAAAAAATTTAGAAAAAATTTGGAAAATTAAAAAAACCTTTCCAACTTGTGCAAGATTTTAAAAACGTTATATCTTAGTAGTTCCCAAAATTGCTTTAAAAAATTGCTTTACACAGCTCTAAAATCATTTGCTAATGCCCTAAATGCACACATCAAAAGTCGTTTTGGCTTTACTCAAGACCGTGTGCAGGTAGCTAACGTCAAACGTCCTGATGACAAAGACGCTGGCGAAGCAAACCGTATTACGATTACGCTGGTAAATGTACGCGAGGAGAGAAATATAAAATCTCAACCCACCCGCCCCCAAGAAAGACCCATTTATTTGGATTTGACCATTCTGATAGCAGTATATTATGGTGAAGAAAGTAGCTACGAGCAAGCACTCCGCGAACTTTCTGCTGTGATTGGCTTTTTGCAAGCTAATTCAGTTTTTACCCCACAAAATACCTCAGGAATGGAAGGAAACATTGAAAGATTGGTGTTTAGATTGGAAAATATGGAAATTCAAAGCCTACAAAATATGTGGGCAATGACTGGTGGAAAATTTACGCCCTCTGTGGTGTATCGCGCACAACTTGTTGCAATAGACGAAGGTCAAGCAGGATTAGGCACTCCTTTAATAGGCGGTTTGTAAAATTCAATATTTTCGTCTTTTCTGATTGTAACAAGTATTCAGGTTTTTTTATTTTTTAAAAAAAATTCAAAAAAATCTGTATAAAAACAACACCTTTTTATGGAATTTTTGGAGGTAGAACTTAGGTTTTATACAGTGGCTATATTGAAGGTTTCGCATCAATATTTTGGTGCTGAAAATCCTAATATGTTTCTATTTGTACCAAGTGAAGCCACACAAGAAAAAATAAATAGATGGGGCATCATCGTTCGCAGACAACAAGATAATATCGTGCTTTTGGTTTCTTCTGATAACATTGATGGATTTTTTAAAATTCTCAATGATGAAAAAAACCTTACATTTGATTTTTATCTTCACGTGAATGACAACATATTAGCCCAATATACAGATATGCCTTTTGACAAAAGAGGCAAGATTTTATATTTTTCTAATGAAAATAAAAAAACAGAAAAAAAATCTACACATAAAAATGTGGTTCAACTGCATACCCAAAACACCATTCAGGCGGAAGATTGGACTAATTACAAAACAGGTACTTTGATTCTTCAAGAACCAAATGCCTTTTTAGAAATCAAAAACGAGGCAAAACAAGTGGTTTTTTCAACACAAACGACTAAGGAAATGCCTCACACTCACATCAATCTTTTGGAATTGTCAGAAGGCAAATATTCGCTTGAAACCAATGGTAAAACAACCGAAAATTTTGCGTGCATATCTCCTGCACACGCAGGCAAAGCGTTGGCTTTGGTCAAAATATCAATAGATGAAGTGTGGAAAAAGGATATGCTCAATAGTTTTTCGCAAGATGCCAATGATGCTTATCGTTTTTTTGAAATGAATTTTGCAACAAGAAATGTTTTTTGGCGATATTATCTCATATCTCGCTTTGAAACTGCATTGCAAAATACGGTAATTGATACCCAAAATAAAACCTTAGAATTTACCACACCAAAAGAACAACTTTTGAAAAATGGACAAACTGCTTGGGTTTTTGAGGCAAATAAAAGCCTTCCACTTCAAAAAAATAATATTCATAATTTTCAACTTTTGCGGAAAAAAGACCACAAGGGAAACCCCATTCATTTGGTACTTAGGCAACTGCCTTGCCCTACGGTAGATATGATTTTGCCCAATTCTCGTGAGAAAGATGCAAAAGTATTCGCTGATATGGTGGTTTATTTGTGAAATAAGAAGCCCCCTAACCCCCAAAGGGGGAATAAAGGCAAATTTTAAAAAAATGCCTAAATTCCTTTTTTGGATTTCCTCCCCCTTCGGGGGCTGGGGGGCTTCAAAATTATTTTTAAATTAAAAAAAAATTTCTCTTTCTTTTTATTTTTATGGCAATTAAATTAGCAACACCTGGCGTTTATATTGAAGAAAAAAACGCTTTCCCAAACTCGGTTGTAGCGGGTTCTACCGCAGTTCCTGCGTTTATCGGTTATACCGAAAAAGTAAGTCGCAAAGGTCAATCTCTTATCAACAAACCTGTAAGACTTAGTTCTTTTACAGAATTTGTAGATACTTTTGGCGGTGCAGCATCTACCAAATTTGTAATTGGTGATACACCTGCAGGCGAAGATTTTGACGTAGAAGTAGCAGGCAAAAAGTATTCTCTAAATTTAGAAAATCCTTCACGCTTCTTGTTATATGACAGTATGCGTTTGTTTTTTGCCAATGGTGGTGGAACTTGCTATGTCATATCAGCAGGTGATTATAGCGGTGAAATCAGCAAAAAATCACTTGAAGCTGGTATTTCTGCACTTGTTCCTGAAACAGAGCCTACGCTTGTGGTTATCCCTGAAGCGGTAATGCTTGCAAAAGACGATTGTTTTGCATTGCAACAAGCTATGCTTATGCACTGCGGTTATAAAATGAAAAATCGTTTTGCAGTATTAGATGTATTTGGTGGATATGCTCCTCGTAGTTATGACGAAGATGATGTTATTACTCAATTCAGAGAAGGCGTAGGTAACAACTTCCTAAGCTATGGTTCTGCGTATTATCCTTGGGTTTATACTTCTATCGTTCAAAATGATGAAGTTTCTTTTGCAAATATTGCAAACCTTGATGTATTAGAAACTGTACTTAATGCAGAAGCTGATGCACTCTCAAAAGATGATGCAAAACGTGGTGATGAAATGAAAGTTGAAATTGCTAAACTTTCTGATGCAAAAGCAAGTGCAAAAGCAGTAAATCAAACGCTTAACACCATTAGCCCATCTTTCAAAGCTATCTTAGGCGTAGTAAAAACACAACTTAATATCCTTCCGCCAAGTGCTGGTATTGTAGGCGTATATTCAATGGTGGATAATACAAGAGGCGTATGGAAAGCTCCTGCTAATGTAGGTTTTGCAAATGTTGTAACACCAACTGTTAAAATTACACACGACGACCAAGAAGACCTTAATATCACAATGAGTGGTAAATCTGTAAATGCTATTCGTGCATTTGTAGGTGAAGGTATCGTAATTTGGGGTGCAAGAACATTAGATGGCAACAGCCAAGACTGGCGTTATATCAACGTTAGACGCACTTTGTTGTTCTTAGAAGAAAGTATCAAAAATGCGTCCAAAGCTTATGTATTTGAGCCTAATACTTCTTCTACTTGGAGCTTAATGCGTAGTATGATTAATGCTTTCTTAACGAATGTATGGAATCAAGGCGGTTTGGTTGGTCTTACACCTGAACAAGCATTTGACGTACAAGTTGGCTTAGGAACTACTATGACACCTAATGACGTATTGGACGGTATTATGCGTATTTCGGTAAAAGTTGCAGTATCACGCCCTGCGGAATTTATCGTAATTACATTCCAACAAAAAATGCAAGAATCTTAATAATTAGGAATTAGGAATTAAGAATTAGGAATGAAACACAAAAATTCATTTTTTTAATAAAAATTTTCTCAAAAACTGAAATTATTATTTTGCAAAATTTTCAAACTTGTGTTTGGTGTTTTTTACCAAACACAAAATAAAAAAAACCTTTTTTACTTAAAATTAAATTCCAATCAAGTCAATTTTTTTATTAAAAAAAAACAAATAATTGACTAAAAACCTTATATTTTTATGGCAGACGCAACCGAATTATGGCCAATCCCCAAGTTTCATTTTAAAGTATCATGGAACGGAAACGAAGTACCTTTTCAAGAAGTTACAGGCTTAAAACTCAATACCGAAATGATTGAATATCGTACAGGTAATGACCCAACATTTATCAAACAACGTATTCCAGGTTTGAAAAAATTTGAAAATGTAACCCTCAAAAAAGCAGTATTTAAAAATGATACTCGCCTTTATGATTGGTACGCAGACGTTCAAAAAAACCCTGAAAGACGTTATGATATTACAGTTACATTGCTTGACGAACAAGCTAATCCACTTATCGTTTGGACAATCGTAAAATGCTTCCCTATTGGACACGCTGGACCTGATTTGAATTCAGAAGCAAACGAACTTGCATCTGAAAGCCTTGAAATTGTACACGAAGGTATTACAATGGCTAAAGCATAAGAATTAGTTAGGAATTAGAGATTGAAATTTATTTTTTCCAAAAAAAGATAAATTTCAATTTCTAATTCTTAATTTTTTATAAAAAAATATGAACGAAAATTAAGAAAATTTAGAAGAAAATTATACAAAATAAATTTTAATAAAAATAGATTATAAAATAAAATTTTACAATAATAATATAGAATAAAAACCAAATAAAATTTTAATAGTTGGCTGTTTTATTCATCATTTATAATTCATCATTACAAAAAGGCTGTTCCATTTATCATTCATCATTGCAAAAAGGCTGTTTTCATTCATAATTCATTATTTATCATTCATAATTAAAAAACATGTCAAAAATCTTAGCAGGCTTTTATTTTAAAGTGCAATTCGTGGACAAACCTGCGGGAGGCGGTGCATCACCCAAACCCACTGACGCACCTGCTAATGAGGCATTTCAGGAGGTAACAGGATTGAGTATGTCAGTGCAAACAGAACCTTATTATGCAGGGGGAATGAATGATATGGTATTTCATTTACCACAAAGCATACAATATGGAAACTTACAATTAAAAAGAGGATTGCTTTCTACAGATTCTCCATTGCTTACGTGGTGCAAAGCCTCTATGCAGGCAGGAATGTTTGGCATAAAATTAAAAAATATCCTGATTTCATTGATGAAACCAGGCACCAAAGACCCAGTTGCACAATGGCTTGTAACAGGTGCTTATCCTATCAAATACGAAGTTTCAGGCTTTAATGCAATGGAAAACGGTTTTATTGTGGAAAATATAGAATTAGTTTATCAGAAATTTGAAGACCAAAAAGTTTCTCCAAGCAAATCAGACGACAAAACTTCTGCATCTGACAAGAAAAAAGCAGACCAAGCAAGCAAAGGCAACACAGGCACAAAACGCAATGTGGATAAAGAAACTAAGAAAATGCAGAAAAATGAAGGTAAAAAAACAAAACCACAAGATAAAAAACCTTCATCAACCCAAAAATCAAAAAAAGCAAACGAATCTTCCAAAAAAGCAACTGACAAAGCCAAAGAAAATGCAAAAACACGCAAACGCTCTGGAGCAGTAGCTGATGTTAAGAAAAAAGAAACCCCTGCACAAACACGCAAACGTGCCAACGCAGTCGCAAAAGTAACAGACGCAAAGAAAAAAGTAGCAGAAGTAAAAAAGAAAGGTTTTTTTGATAAAGTAAAAGGTGCATTTAGCACAGTTAAAAATTTTGTTGGTAAAGCAATTAAAACTGTTAAAAACTTTGTTAATAAAGTTATTAGCACTATTAGGCAAGCAATGAACAAAGTTACCCAAACTATGCGAAAAGCAAAAAGAATGATGTCCAATGCAAATGATGTATTGACAGGAAAATCATTCCAACAACATTTCTTAGTGGGTGAAGTGAAAAATATGATTGTTGCTGGTAAAGACCTCGTCAAAGAAGGAAAAGAAGGTGTTGATAACGCCAAAAAAGCAGTACAAATAGGCAAAAAAGTAGCTGAAACAAAAAATATAAAAGATATTAAAAGAGCAAAAACTGATAGCCAAATAGCAAGCGAAAAATCACAAGACGATAAAAAAGCAAGAGAATACGCTCTAAAAGCAAAACAACAAGCAGAAGCAGAACAACGCAAAAAAGATGCAGAAGAACGCAGGAAAAAACGTGAAGCTCAACAAGCTGAAGCCAAAAAGAAAGCACAAGAAGAAAAAGATAGAGTTGCTGAACGCCAAAAAGCTGCGGAGAAAAAACACATTGATAATCAGAAAAAAGGCAGAGGCGAAGACCCAAATAATCCACCAACTACCTAAAAATAGTGTTTTTAACATTCAAAAAATTTATAAAATTTTTTGAATGTTAAATAATTTTTTAGCATAAAAATTATGAAAAATAAGGGTTGTCAAACAATTTTTGTGGGGCAAAAAACCTATAAGGTTTTTAAAACCTTATAGGTTTAATTATCAATATTTTTCTAAAATAAAGATTAAATTTAACACATTACACAAAAATTGTTAGAGAATCAAAATAAGGAACTACATTTCATTCATAATTCCCAATTCATAATTAAATGTTATGCCACTTGAAATAAAAGAACTTACTGTAAAAATCACCATCAATGAAAATCCTAATCGTAGAAAATATGATGATGAATTGGTATTTTCAGAAAAAAAACAACAGGAAATTATTAAAACTTGTGTTGAAAAAGTATTGGAAAAATTAGAAAATAAAAAAAAGAGATAAATAACATTTTTTTGAACAAAAACTATGGCAACTACCACCAAATTAACCATTACCGCAGAAAAAGACAAAAGCAAAAAATTTGAGGCACTTGTCAATCCTAACAGCATAAGTTACAAATCAAGTATCAAATATGACGAATTGGGCGGACAAACCGCAGGTACTTTTAGACCAGGCTTTAAATTTAATAGTTTTGGAGAAGAAACCATTGATTTTTCTCTCTTGCTTGATGGAACAGGTATGTTTGAAACCAAAAAAGATGTAGCTGATTTAATATTTGCACTAAAAGCAGTTTGTTATTATTATGTAGGTAAAAATCACGAACCTAATGTTGTAATGCTTAATTGGGGAAAAACCCTCAAAGCTATCAGATGTCGCCTTAGAAATATGGACATCAATTACAAACTTTTTAAATCTGATGGCTTACCTTTGAGAGCAGAAGTTTCATTGAGTTTTGTAAAACACGACCCAAAATCTACTGATGTAAAAGACAAAACCGCAAGTTCGCCTGACCTTTCACATTTGGTAACAGTGAAGGCTGGCGATAATCTGCCTATGCTTTGCGAAGAAATTTATAATGATAGCGGTATGTATTTAGAAATCGCAAGAATCAATAATTTAGTTAATTTTAGACAACTTACACCTGGAATGGAACTTTTATTTCCGCCAATAGAACGATAAAAATTCAATGTTGAATGTTAAATGATAAATGTTGAATGAAATACAAAAAATACATTTATTCAATAATAAATGAAATATAAATACTATTAAACTGAATTTGGCTGTTTCATTCAACATTTATCATTGTATTTGGCTGTTTCATTTATCATTCACCATTTATCATTCAACATTTGTATTTGGCTGTTCCATTCATCATTTACCATTCAACATTCAACATTATAAAATAAATGGCAACCTCACTTAGCACAATAAAAACCGAATTAGTAACCTTTACCATACAAATAGCTGGTGCTGACATACCTACTACACATTCTGTATCAACTGTATATGTAATGTTAGAAGCTAATAGAGTAGGTTATGCAAAACTTCGCCTAAGCGATGGAGGTGTTGCTACTGATGATAAATTTGCGTCAAGTGAAGCTACTTTATTTGAGCCTGGTGCAGAAATTGCCATAAAAGCAGGTTATTCTTCTACCGAAAAAGTAATCTTCAAAGGAATTATTATATCACACGGATTAGAAATAGATGGCGGAAAATCTTTTTTGGTGTTGGAATGTAAGCACAAAGCTATCAAAATGACAGGTGTTCGCAAAAATGCCATTTATGTTAAAAAAAAAGATAGCGAAATTATAACCACATTGCTCACTAATGCAGGCATAAACGAAAGCGTAAAAGCAACTACTGTCCAATACCCTGAAATCATACAACATAATATCAGTGATTGGGATTTTATGTTATTGAGAGCTGATATAAATGGGCTTATTGTAGTGCCAAAAGAAGATAAATTAGCAGTAATAGAACCCAAATTTAGTGCGTCAGCAGGCATTGAAGTAGAATATGGCAACACGCTTATAGAAGCGAACATCAAAGCAGATATTTCAACCCAATTTAACAAAGCTATCGCCATTGCTTGGGATTCTGCCACCCAAAAACTACTTACTGCTACCAGCAATTCCTCCTCTGATGGGCTTGCAGGTAATTGGTCAAGAAGCAAATTCAATACAATCGTCAATGGGAGTGCAGGCTACAAACTACAAACACCCACAAGTGTAACCTCTGCGTTTTTGGATAAATGGTCTACCGCCAAAATGACAAAAGCCTCCTTAGGTTTTTTGCAGGGAACAGTCAAATTTCAAGGATATGCTGACCTCAAAGTGGGTGACGTCATTGACCTCAAAGGAATGGGCAAAAGATTTACAGGAAAAGGTTTTGTAGGTGGCGTAGAACACGAAATAGAAGACGGTTCCTGGACTACTACCGCACATTTGGGAATGAGTGATGCGTGGTATCACGAAACAATGCAAAATGTCTCGCCTCCTGATGCGTCTGGCATTATTTCTCCTTTTAAAGGGCTTACGGTGGGCATTGTTACCAAAATAGATGGCGACCCTGATAGCAATTATCGTATTCAAATAAAAATCCCTACACTCCAACAAGACAACAATCCTGTTTGGGCAAGGATTTCTTCAATGTATGCACAAAATCAAGCAGGTGTATTTTTTATGCCTGAAGTTGATGATGAGGTTATTGTTGGATTTTTTAATGAAGACCCTCAAAGCCCTGTGATTTTGGGAAGCCTTTATAATAAGAAAAATCATAAAACACCAACCGCTATCAAAAACACAAATGAAATTAAAACCATTGTTACAAAAGAAAAATTAACCATAGAATTTAATGAAAAAGATAAAATAATTACCCTCAAAACGCCAGGAGGTAATAAAATCCTACTTGATGACAAAGTTGGTGGCATTACGATTGAAGATAAAAATGGTAATAAAATAGTGCTTGGCTCATCAGGTATCAAAATTGAAGCAGCAGCAGGCAAAGATATTGCTATGAAAGGTAATAATATCAAAATGGAAGCTCAAATGAAAATAGAAGCCAAAGGTACAACAGGCGTAGATATTGCTGGACTAAAAGTTTCTGTAAAAGGTGATGTGCAAGCCTCTATTGAAGCTGCAACTGCTGAACTTAAAGGCTCTGCTATGACTACTATAAAAGGGGGAATTGTGATGATAAATTAAGAATTATAAATTAGGAATTAGGAATTAGGAATTAGGAATTAGGAATTAGGAATTATAAATTATTTTTTACTAAAAAAATAATTTATTTTAATGTTTAACATAAAAATTTTACTAAATAATCTATTTAATTTAATATTTAACTTATAAACTTTATTAAATAAAATATTTAATTTAGTATTTAATCTAAAAACTTTATTAAATAATTTATTTAATTTAATATTTAACTTATAAACTTTACTAAATAATCTATTTACTTTAATATTTAACTTATAAACTTTATTAAATAAAATATTTAATTTAGTATTTAATCTAAAAACTTTATTAAATAATCTATTTACTTTAATATTTAATTTATAAATTTTACTAAATAATTTATTTAATTTAATATTTAACTTATAAATTTTACTAAATAATCTATTTACTTTAATATTTAATTCATAAATTTTATTAAATAAACAATTTACTTTAATATTTAATTCATAATTTTTCCTAATTCCTAATTCCTAATTTCTAATTCCTAATTCTTAATTCCTATGGGACAACCTGCTGCACGACTTGGCGATATGCACACCTGCCCAATGCAAACGCCTGCATTTCCTTCTCCAATTCCACACGTTGGAGGTCCTGTTAATTTGGGTTGCTTTACTGTTTTGATAGGCGGACAACCTGCTGCACGAGTAGGTGATATGGCAGTATGCACAGGACCTCCTGATAGCATTGTAAAAGGTTCTGGAACGGTAATGATAGGCGGAATGCCTGCTGCACGACTTGGTGATAGCACCGCACACGGTGGAAGTATTGTTTTGGGTTGTTTTACGGTGTTGATTGGGGGATAAAAAATAATGGTGAATGATGAATGGTAAATGGTAAATGGTAAATGGTAAATGGTAAATGGTAAATGGTAAATGAACAGCCAAATACATTGAACTTTAAACCTTGAACTTTAAACCTTGAACCTTGAACCTTGAACTTTAAACCTTGAACTTTGAACCTTGAACTTTAAACCTTAAACTTTCTTATGAAACACAGAAAAACATTTTTAGGTATTGGTTGGAAATTTCCGCCAACTTTTGACAAACGCACTCGTAGCGTGGAAATGGTGTCAGAATATGATGACATCATAGAAAGCCTTTACATTTTGCTTTCTACCAAAAAAGGTGAGCGAATAATGCTTCCTGATTTTGGGTGCAATTTAGATGCGTTGCTTTTTGAAAATATAAATGGAAATACACTCACCAATGCCTCACAGCTTATTCGTGATGCTATTCTTTATTTTGAGCCTCGCATTACGGTTGATGATATTGACCTTGAACCTGATGATGTAAATGGTATCATCAACATAAAAATTATTTTTACAGTACGAAAAACCAACACACGTAGCAGTATGGTATATCCTTATTATTTGGCAGAAGGTAGTGAGGTTGGAGAATAATTGACTTTTCGCTTTATTTATTTTATAAAAAAACATTTCTAAAAGAATAATTAGAAATGTTTTTTTTTGCATTTTTGTAAAAATTTCTTAAAAATAAAATTTAAAAATATGACGCCCCAAAACTTCAAAGAAACGTTGTTTCAACAATTCCAAAAAAATCATTTGGATTTAATTGAGTACATCAATACATTAACACAAGAGCAGTTTTTGCTAAGTAAAAATCAAAAATGGACAGCAGGTCAGCAACTTGAACACCTTGTTATCAGCATCAAGACTTTTGCAAATGGTATCACAAACAAATCTATTTTGTTAGAAAAATTTGGGAATATCACACGCCCACGTTTAGATTATGAAAATGTTGTAAAAACCTACAAAAATGTACTTGCAAATGGTGGAAAAGCTCCTGAAATTTACCTCCCAAAAACTGTAGAATGGACACAAAAAGAAGGTTTCATACAAGATATCCAAAAATATCTTAAACGCTTGGAAGATAATTTTTTACAATATACTAACGAAGAAATAGACACAATCGCCATTCCTCACCCATTATTAGGTTTAATAAGTGTAGGCGAAATGTGTAGTATTCTCACTTATCACGTATTACATCACCAAGCACAAATAGCATTGGGAATTAGGAATTAAGAATTAAGAATTAAGAATTAAGAATTTTTTTTGAGAAAAATCTAAAAGTATTCAAAATGAATACTTACAATATTTGACCCAAGTGGACATTTTGTCTTATTGCATCAAAATGCTCAAAAAGCCATTTTTTTATTAAAAAGTGCTAAGAAGTCAAAGTATATTCTTAGCACTTTTTTGTCATAATTTTGTCATTCTGAAAGAATCTGGCTGTTTAATTTAGCTGTTTAATCCTGTCAATCCTATAATCCTCAAAATCCTGCTTAAAAATGTGCGTATAAATATTCTTTTTCTAATTTTTAAGTAATTTTTTAAAACGTAAAATATTACGCAAAATAAACCTCAAATTCTATGTATTATTTACGCAGTTTTAGCAAAAAATACGCTTAGAAAACAGTATTTATATTAAAAAGTTATTATAAATTATATTATATATAATAACAATAATAAAACTTATAGCCACAATGACTATAAGTAAATGCGTTTTTTAGGGCATAATTTTTAATTTTTGAGCAAAAAAAATGAGGTTACAACAGAATTGGACGTGATGACCATTTCTGCACCTTATTTTTATTGCTTGAAGATTATTGATTAGTTGGCGTTGTATTCTTGCCAATATTTGTCCAAAATTTCTATGTTTTTTGGGATAAAATCATAGTATTTTTCCCTAATCCAACCCTTAAAATGCTCCCATTCTTGCAAGCTACAATTCAGATATGAAAGGGTTTTTAACATTTCTTCGTGTCTGAATTGTAGTCGTTTTTGGGCTTCATTTTCTTGTGCTTTTAATGTTTGTTGATGTTGTCGTTTTATGGATTCAGGTGATACATCTAAGGTTTTACAAGTGCCTTCAAAATCTTTATCTGCTATCCAAGAATAGTAACGAGTTTTTACGCCTTGCTCATTTTTCTTTACAGTTTCTTTGAGTTCAAATAATGTTTTTACAAGTTGGGTAGCTTTGTAAGCGGTCATTGTAAGGGCATAAAAAACACTCACAAACCTTTGTAGTTGTTGGCTTGTAAATTCTTTTACCACCTCAAAAATCCCTTTCAAATACATTTTTAATTGCTTAAAAATATCTAATTGTTTTTCGTCCAAACTTTTCACTTCGCCTGTGGGCAATTCCATTGCAAAGTTGAGTTTGAGTGTATGCGTTTTTTGGGAAAAATTAGCGTTGGTTGTGAGAATGAATAAAGGATTTTCGGTTTTGTTTTTTTTGTCCTCTTGAAAAATTAATTTCTCCCAATCCATTTCTAATAAACCTAATTCGTGCAGTTGCATTGCTCTTGTGAATACAAGTTCTGTGATTTGGATTTGTTGGTCATTTTTTAAATAATGTTGGGGCAATATTTTTTCTGTGGTAAAAAATTGTGCTTTCAACCACGTTTTTAATTCAGTATTGAGTGTAAGACAAGCCAATGATTGAGCAAGTTCTGTGCGTTCTGTTTTGTAAAGATTATAGATTTGATTTTCGTTTTGTTGCCTAATAATTCTTGCCTGTTCTTTGGTTAATTTGAGATGTTCTAATAACGCCTCATCTTGCATTTCCAATAACTCAAAACCATCTTCTTTTGCCAAATCTTGTGCTTCTCCGTTGGCAATAAGTTGCGTTTGTACCCAATAAGCCACCGCAAGGGCATTTACTTTTAGGATAGGGTTTTCTAAGGTTTCAAAATCCCAAAAGAACACTTGTAAAGTTTCTGAAAATGGCGTTACCAAAACATTGCTTTCTATGCCTGCCTCTTGCGGATTAAGCGTTGCAGAAAGCTGTTTTGCGGTGTTTAAGAGCGTTTGGAATTTGGTGTTAAATAATTTCTCTGGATTGATTTCTGTGCGTGGATAAGGGCGTTCAATGGAAAGGGTTGTAAAACTTGCTTTCTCCTGATTGCGTATGCGTGCAAAAAATTGATTACAAAGCACTTTATCAAAACCGATTTTATTTTCACAATAAATCAAATGCACATTTTCCTCTGCATAAATATCAATTCCTGTCGCAATAACCGAAGTACAAAGTACCACATCAACATTTTGAGGGAGTTTTTTGTGGGTCATCATATATTGATATTCAGCTTGTTGTGCAAGGTTGGTATCAGATTGAATGATGACTACTTTTTTGTTTTGTTTTTCCAAAAGCTCTTTTGCGTATTGCATTTGTTTCTTTGAATTAAGCAATACAAGGGCTTTTTCATTGGTTTGATAAAGGATTTTTAATAATACAGGCAAAAGTTGTGAAGTGTTTTTTGCCTTCAATGTTTTTACTTTTCTAATCGCATTTGGGCGTTGAATTGCCATATATTGGTATTGCTCAAAACCGTATTTTATGGTGTCAGCAGATAACAAAATGGTTTTTGGACATTCATTCGCAAGGCGATAAACCTCTTGAACTTTTTGTCCACGAAACCCAAAATCTTTGTTTAAGGCGTGTTGTTCATCAATGATTAAATTATAGTTTCCTTTGCCAATAATCTCACAAAGTTTGGGCAATGCGTCATAATTGCAGAACATCACAGGAGCATATTCTATGTCCATCAGACTTTCTGCTAAATGTTTTCCTTTCAATAAGGCAGAAACAAAATAAGGAATGTAATTGATGTCATCACCCCACGTGTAAGTGTCGTGTTTGCTTTCCTCGTATTTGCTTTGTGCAATCGCATTGAGCGGAACAGCGATAATAGTTTTCTTCTTTGTAAAAGCATTCCAACGCTTTGCAATCATTTTGGCTAAGGTTGTTTTTCCTGTTCCTGTGCCAGCTTGAAGGTTTAATTTGAGTAAAGGATTGTCAATCATTTCTAAAAACCATTCTTTGTCCATTAGTTCCGCCAAAAAGTTTTTTACTTCAAATTGCCCTGTGTGAATTTCAAGTTTTTTACCTGCTTTGTACGCCTCAACATTGGCAAGAATATAATCTGCAATATCATTTCCGTTATTTTGATTGGGAAATAAATCCACAACCCTAAAATGAAGATTATAAGCAGTTAGATTTTTGAGTGATGAATTTTCACGCCCAGCCTTATCAGCATCATTTAGATAAATAATTTGGCGATTGAACAAAATATGAATTTTCTCCTGCGTAAGACCATTTGCGGAACCTGTTGCAAGCCAATCATATTCAGGATAAAACCACGAAGCAATGACTGCAGTTTTTTCACTTTCCACCAAACAAACTGATTTTTGGCGTGTAATATCCAAAAGTTGTTCCCCAAACAAACACAAAGAATATTTGGCTATGGTTTCGCCTTGTGCGTTTTTTTGGCTTGGCAAAGAATAAATATCAGAACTACGCTTGCCTTCTGTATTGTATTGAACAAATTTTAGGTTTAAAAAATTGCCTTCTACATTCTGAAAACCAAACACTGTTTTGCCTTGTTTATCAGTGCCAACTTGCCATTTTTGGAGATGTTTTTTATCAATGCCAATCGCCAAACAAAATTTATGAAAATTACTGGTGTGATTATCTAATACTTCTAATTGTTTTGGTGAAGGATAAAGCGTTGGAATTTCCTTTTTGGCAATTTCAAAAGACGATTTTTTAGGCAAAAAATTTGGGTTTTGTTCGCCATAAATGTCGCTTATCATTTTGTAAGCCTCCAAATAGCTCACGCCACAAAGCAACTGCACAAAACGCAAGGCATCACCTTTGTCATCAGTAACCCAATCCGCAAAAATGTATCTGCCATTTTGGAGTTTGATGGAGAAATTTTTTGAATTATTCCTAAGTGGATTATTTTGTTTCTTTTGGGTAAAAGGATTTACACCAAAATACTCAAAGACTTTTGCACCACCGTCTTGATTCAAAATCTCTTGAAAATCTATAGTTTTATATGCGTGTTCCATTTGTTAAATTTTTTTTTGCCAAAAAATCAATTTTTTAAAAAAGTGTTTTTCAAATATTTTTTAAAAATATGCTGTTTTCAGTTTTTTTTTATTTGTATTTTTGAAAAGCAAAACTTTTAAAATACTTTTGTGTTATAATAATAATTAAGTAGGAGGGAGCTGTGAAGCAACCTTTTAAAGCTGTTACTACATTGTAACACTTTTAGCCAAATTTTATTTTAATAATTAAGATTTTACCAAATAAAATTTTACTTTTTTAGTAAGATTTTCCAAATAAAATTCTATTTTAATAAGGTTTTCTCCAAACAAACTATTTAAATGGTAGTTTTTTGGTATTTAGTACAATAAAAGCGGTGAGATGCACATAAAAACTAAGGTTTATACTTAAATTAAGACATAACGTTCGAGAGTGAAGTGATAGATGGGAACTATCACTTTTTTATTAAATTAAAATTCTCTTTCATTGTGGCTTTGTTAAAAACAAACATCATTCAAAAAAATTTGATGATTTTTTTAGTTCTTAGACAGCTCTTAAAATAATCGTTCATTAAAATTTTTTACACATTCCATTGTGTTTTTCATATTCATTCAATAAAAGGAACAAAAAAAAGTTTATCTCGTAAATCAATTTTTCTTTTTTGTTCCTTTTTTCTTTTTGTATGAATTTTACAAACTTACAAGGCTCTACAAACCTATAAGGTTTTTAAAACCTTATAGGTTTATACTATATATATTTTTAAAACATCAAAAAAAATAGTTTTTTTTTGTGTTTTGTATAAGAATCAAGGTATAAAATAATAACAACAACATTTTCCCATTAGCATACTTTTAAGTGAAAACACATTTAGAGAAACCCCACCCCTTGCCCCTCCCCAGAGGGGAGGGGAATGTAACACATTGATAATCAACGCATTGCGGAAAGTCCTCCCCTCTGGGGAGGATTTAGGTGGGGTTTTGCTCTTAAAAAATAACTAAAAACATTATTTGTTAATTTTTTTGAAAAATGGTTTTCATTTTCAAAAAAGTACGCAATATAAAATATTTTTTTTCAAAAAAAAAAATCTATTTCGCAGAAATTTTGAATTTTGTGCAAGTTTTTATAAAAATAGTACAAAAAAATAAAATTATTTTAAATATTACACGTGTATTTTTTATACTAAATTTTAATTAAAATTTATGATTATATAAAAAAATAATCAAAAAATTTAGCTTTATAAATTTTTTGGTTATTTTTATTTTTGGTAAAAAAAAATGTTTTTCTTATTTTTCTTCGGTTTTTGCCTTTCTTTTTTTGCGTTCTTTTTTCTTTTGTTTTGTGCCTGTGAGTTCTTCTGCGGTTACAATGATGTTGTATTCTGCAAGAGGTTTTATGAGGCGTTCTGCATAGCGAGGTGTGCAGTGTCTGCGGTTGCTAAGAACATCAGCAAGGACGGTGTAATTTAATTTGGCATTTTCAGCAAATTTTTTCCAGTTGATGGCTTTTGTGTTTTTTATTTCGTGGAGTTTCGGGTTGTTGGTTTGGTAATCCGAATTTTCAGTTTCTGAGGTGATGTTTTTTATTTCAATAACATTTTTTGATTTTGTGGGTTCTTTTTTTATTTTCATAGCTTTTTGGGAATTTTAAAAAAAAAACAAAGATTTGGAATGTTGATTTAAGGATATTTAAAACAAAGTTAAAATATTTTTTATTGATAAAAAATAAAAAAGCTAAAAATAATATTATTTTTCATTTATCAATCCTGCTATCAAATGAAAATGTTTTTCAAATTGTTCAACGGTAGGCAAAAGCTTTTGCCAGGCTTCTGGAATTTCGGTACTGATATTGTAAGTTGCAACACCAATTGGTTTTGTACTATCTTTTAACGCATATTCCACAATAGTTCTATTTTTGGATTTACAAACAATGATACCAATGGCTGGATTTTCGTGTGGTTCTCGCAAAGTATCATTTAAAACACTTAAATAAAATTGCATTTTCCCAACCATTTCAGGCATAAAATCCCCTATTTTTAATTCTAAAGCAACCAAACAAGCAAGTTTTCTGTGAAATAAAAGTAAATCCACAAAATAATCTTGACCGCCTACTTCCAAACGAAATTGATTGCCTATAAAACTAAAATAACTACCCATTTCAAGCAAAAATTCTTTAATGTTTTTGATAATTGCAACTTCAAGCTCGTGTTCAGAATGTTGGTCTGCAAGTTCCAAAAAACCAAATTGATATTCGTCTTTTACTGCTAAAACAGCTTGGTTTTTATGTTTTTCAGATAAAGTATTGTCAAAATTTGTTTGATTAAGCAAATATTTTTCATACGTTTTATTTTCAATTTGATGAATTAAAACGTCCTTTGTCCAACCAAATTTTTTTGTCATACCAATATAAAATTCACGTTGTAAATCATTTTTACATTTTTCCATAATGACTACATTGTGTGACCACCCAATTTCTGCCACCAATGGTGGCAGAAATGCACTTTGATTATAAAGTTCATAAAATTGCCTCATACGCCACAGATTTCGTGCTGAAAAACCTCTTTCACCCACAAATTCATTTTGAAGGTCTTTGGCAATTTGTTCCACAACAGATTTTCCCCATTTGGTTTGTTGTTGTTTTTCCACAATCATTTTTCCCAAATCCCAATAAAGTTGTAATTGTTCTTTGTTAATGGCTTTCAAAGCATCATATTGTGCTTGGCGAATACGTGTTTTTATTTCTGTGATAAATTGTTGGTATTCTTTATTGATTTCTATGTGTTCCATGATTTTTATAATTTTGTGAATTATTATTTTGCTTGTAAAAATAAAAAAATTAACTAAATAAAAACAAATATTCACAACAACAATGCAGTTTATTCAAAATAAAATTAAAATAAATTTGCTTTTTTTTGTAAATTGTATTTTTTTAAAATTTTTTTTTACTAAAAATTATACGAACTTTATTATTTTAAACAAAAAATATTTGTATTTTTTGAAAAACAATACATAAATTAGCTAAAAATTAAAGGTTCTGGGACTTGTTTGGTGAGGATACCAAACAAAGTTGCAGAGGATTTAAGTGGGGTTTTAATCCATATAAATCCTTGAACAGCTAAAAATCTTAACCTCAACAAGGAACAAAAAATAAATTTTTATGCAGATATTGATGTTTTTTATCATTGTTTTATGTTTTAACGTTAATTTTTTAAATGCACAATCTTGTTTTTTGAATATCAAATTTGCAGGAAATTTTGATAAAACTAAAACTACATTTTATATTGATGGAAATAAAATTTTTGAAGATAAAATCAATAAAAAACAATATAAAAATGACCCAAAAATAAATATGCTTTTGATAAAAGAATCAGATTCAACGTATATCGTTTCTTATATTTGGGATAAAATTCATTTTTATAAAACTGATGTAGATGATTTTACAGGAAAAAAAGAAAAACATCTGGATATTCCAAACAATTTTGATAACCTTGAAAAACTTGCTCCGCCTGCCACAAAAACGTATTTCATAAAGTTGAAAAAAGATGCATCTGAACATAATAAGCATATTTTGTTGGAAGTAGAAATAAGTGGTAAAATATATAAATCGTTAATTGATACCACAAAAGGCAATTATATTCAGATTACAAGGTCATTTCAAAAACGAAAAAATATTTCATTTGAGCAAAATTATAATTCTATAAAATAACTTTTATCAAAATATATCAATTAAAATGAAATATTATTTTTGTATTTATTTTTTATTTTTTTTCAAAACAGTTTCTTTTGCTCAACCTTGTGTTTTAAAATTTTATTTTAATGTAATACTTGACAGCACCAAAACGAGTCTTTATGTAGATGAAACACTTATTTACGAAAATTATTTGTCTAAGGATTCATATCAAAATAGGGGAAATATTGATGAAGTTTTTTTGACCAAAATCACAGATTCTACATATTTTGTTTCCAGCAAAAAATATCCAACAAAACGAACACAAATTCAATTAAAAGAAATCAAAGAAAAACCTTTTTTGAGTAATAAAATTGACCAATATCAATATGTATCAATTTATGTTGTATTTGATGGCGAAATGTATCATAAAATCATCAATGTCGCAGATGGTGGTCATATTTTTATTACTAAAAAATTTAAAGGTGAAGAAATTAAACAATTTCATAAAATACCTATAAATGCTTGGGATTAGATATTCTTACTTTTTTTTTTTGGTTTTTATATTTTATTGGTGTAATCTTGTTAGGAAAAATGTATTTGACATTTAAAATAATAAAAGTATTTGATTTTTATGTTATTTTCGCAGTTGTAAAGGTATTTTTTTTTAATGTCAAAAAATTAAACCATTTCTTAAATTAAAATTATTTTATTATTCTTTTAAAACCATACACTTTTTTAAGATAAAATTGTTATTATTTTAAATATTAATGATGATAAATTGTAAATTAGTTAAAAAGTAAAAAAATAAACACTGTTCATAAATTTTATTAATGATATTTTTTAAACGATAAAAATTTATCAAGAAATAATATTAAATTTTAAGCATTTTATTTTAAAAAATAAACCTTTTTATTTTTTAAATTTTTAAAGTATATCTAAATATATATTTTTATTATTAAAAATAAATATTTTTTAATAATTTAAAAATATTTCAAAAAAATAAATTTAATAACTTATTTTATTTTTTTAACTATTTTTTTTTAATTTTTTAATACAAAAAGTGTATGGTTTTAAATATTAGTAACTATTTAGCCCGTCCAAAAGAACTTATTTTTTTTTATAAAAAAAAGTTTATAAATTTGTTTTATGGAATTAAGCGCAGACATATTGGTATTGCAGGAACTAGTAATAAAATTATTAGAAAAA
>JAAFIN010000299.1 GCA_013297825.1 Cytophagales bacterium | reverse complement strand
TCAAAAGTTCGTTTTTACACGTTGTTTTTAGAATAACGCACAACGGAAAAGGCTTGGCGAAGGCGGGGAAATCTTAGCACAAAAGCCCAAATAAGTACAAATCCCCATTTATATTCCAAAGTTCAATAAAGCACTTTTGCCCCGCTTTCCGCCAAGCCAATGTTGTACCTCGCTGTTGTTTGCAGTAAAGTTCGTTTTACAACTTTCTGCAAACTTTGTTTGCAGGTGTTCAAAAAAATTTGTTTATCAGTTTTCTGAAAAAATCTGTTTGCAGATGTTTCAAAAGTTCATTTTTAGTTTTCTGAAAGTCCGTTTGCAGGTTTGCCAAAAAGTTCGTTTTTTAGTTTTCTGTTCGTTTTACAAGTTTCTGAAAATTCGTTTCCAAATGTTTTAAAAGTTCGTTTTACAAGTTTCTGAAAATTCGTTTCCAAATATTTTAAAAGTTCGTTTTTAGTTTTCTGAAAATCCGTTTGCAGGTTTGCCAAAAGTTCGTTTTTTAATTTTGTCTTCGTTTTACAAGTTTCTGAAAATTTGTTTTACAAATGTTTCAAAAGTTCATTTTTAGTTTTCTGAAACTCCGTTTGCAGGTTTGCCAAAAAATTCGTTTTACAAGTTTCTGAAAATCAGTTTGCAGATTTGCAAAAAAGTTCGTTTTTTAATTTTCTGCAAAGTCTTTTACAGATGTTCTGCGAGTTTTTTTTACAGGCTTTTACAAGTTTGCTCGTTGTTTTTACAGTGAGGTACAACGGAAAAGGCTTGGCGAAGGCGGGGAAATCTTAGCACAAAAGCCCAAATAAGTACAAATCCCCATTTATATTCCAAAGTTCAAATAAGCACTTTTGCCCCGCTTTCGCCAAGCCCAAGTTGGGTGTTTGCCTTTATTTCTTCTTTTTGTTCAACGCTTCCTCAAAGGCTAACTCCATTGCTGTTTTTGTAGGGATTTCTTGTTTATTTATTTTGGGTTTAGGGTTATTTTTATGATTTATCCAATGTATTTTATTCAATTTTATTTGAAATTGTGCGTGAAAATGTTTTGGTGCAAAATAAAAAACATACTCGCATATTTTTTTTGCTAATTCCCAATTTTCAAGTTTTATACAAACCTCAACAAATTGATATAACCCAGCAACTACATTTTGTTTTGCTCCTGCATAATTTATTTCATTTAGTTTTTGAGTTACAATATAGTTAAAGAGTGGTTGCCCTTGTTGTAATAATATTTCTCTACAAACTTGCCTTTGCAATTCACGTTTTTGTTTAAAGTCGTTGTGTGTAATATCACCAAATTTTAAATTTTCTTTAAGTTCTTCCCATTCAGTATTTAACAGCAAAGAACGATAAGTAAGTAGTATACCTGAAATTTCTAAATTTACACTATTATCAAATCTAAATCCTGTTGATGTGTAACTCCTTAAAATATCTATTGCTTTTCTTTTTTGTTCATTTGTCCCATTCGCCCAGTAATAAGTGGCGTGCATTTTAGAGAATGGAAGATTATTAGGAAAATCTATGCTATATTCATCAAGTTGTTTTAAAGCAAATTCTTTTTTACCTCTGTCAACTAAATATGCTGCTAAGTTAAGTATAGCATTTAGTTTTACGTCATCCGAACTTGATTTTCTATTTAGTATTTGCTTATAATTATTTACGACTTCTTCTTCATTTTTTGCTAACCTACTTGCATTTGCATTTACTAATAATGCGTGTTCTGTGTCCAAACCACGATTATTAATTTGGGTAAGCCTTGTTGCACAAGTTCTTTTGAAAGTATCATTTGCACCTCTATAATAGTTAGTCATTATTTGTAAAATCTCTTTAGAATAAACCTCAAAAATTCTACTTTCCTCATCTACTTTTATTATTTTAAGTTTGACAAGTTCCTTAAGTGCTAAGTTAAACTTATCTTCGTCACTTTCTCTATTGAGAACATAAATAAGTTTATCAATTACAGCACTTAAATTATCGTTTGAAACTAAAAGGCTAATTCCTACAAATAATTCTTTAGCAATATGTGATAAATAAGTATCATAAATTCTACCATAGAGAAAATCCACAGCAGATGCACTACCTTTTATATTACTTTCTAATGCTCTTGCCACACTACCTTGTTGACCTAATAAAAACGCAAACTGAAAAATGAAAAGGGGTCTTCCACTTGTAATTTCAAAAACTCGTGCCAAGTTATCATTAGTGGATAAATCTTTTTTAATCAATTCAGTATTTACGCTTTCTAAATGGCTTGAAATCACTTGCAATAAAAAATTTTGTGTTTCTTCTTTATTTAATTCACTTGTTGTAATTTCCTCGCCACCTATATTAATGTCTACAATTCTAGTCGTTACTACAACTTTATGATTATTCACATTTAATTCCTTGATGAAATTTGCTATTGCCTCTCTTGCATCTTGGCTAAATGTTTCAAAATCATCAATTATTAAAAGTAACTTACCTTGATAATTAATAATATTTTCACGATTATTTGTTGTTTGGTTAAATAAAATCAAGTTGATACTTTTGATTATATTTTCAAGTGTATCAACTCTTTCATTAATTTCTTGTATTTCACCTTTGTAATAATTGTAATATCTATCTTTTGCAGAAAGAAAAATAATATAGTCAAAACTTTTCCTGTCTGAGTTTGATAAATCTTCACATAAACTCTGTACAGTTGCAGTTTTTCCCACTCCACCGTGTCCCCAAACTGTCGCACAAACTGAAGCACGATTTCTCAATAAGAAGTGGTCAATTTTTTTCTTTACGCCTGTATCAAAATATTTCTTATAATTATTTTCATAAATATTTAAAATTGTCCCATTCTGGCTCTTTCTACGTAAACCATCATTTTCAATATCAAGTTCACATAATTCCTCCCATTCCTTGTATTTTTTGCCATCTTGTAAAAGTTTATTATATTTTACTTTTCCAAGTAATTTTTCTTCTATTGAAGCAAAAATAAAAATTTCATCTTCATTATCTATCTCTATAAATGGCGAAATACGAAAATATTGATTTTGATTTATACAAATATATAAACTATTTAGTTCAAATTCAGAAACTTCTTGAGGGCAAAACCATAAATCAAAATCACTACCATTACTTTTAAAAGAAATGCCTTTGAATGTATTACCTTCTTTCTTCGTGACTTTTATTAAGTCAATATTTTGGTTAAATAGAGGGCTATTGAGAGAATTTATAGCCTCATACAAGTCTTTCATTGCTTGCAAAAAAATCTTTGTACCTTCTTCAAAAACGTATCCGTGTCCTATCTTTTCATTTCTTAAAACAGGGTATTTGTCAATAGCCTCACTTACTTTTCTATTTTTAAAAATTTCTTTATCAACGTCTAAACTTCTACAAATACTAACAATTGTACCAATAGAAGGTCTGCCAATATTTTGGTAAATATTTTCTTTAGTATCCAATTCAACCTTATCGAGGTTTTTGTTCCACAAGTATCCCAAAATAAAAATAAGAGAATACTCAATACGAACCTGATAGTAAATTTTCAGATTTGCCTCGTCATTATTAGCCTCTATAAAGCGAATTTTTCGTTCAAGTTTAGATTTTATGTAGTCCATTTTATTGTTTAGTTGTTTTAAGGTAACGCCCAACGTTTTGCAGCTTGGCGAAGTGGCGGATTTAGAAGCACAAATGTTCAGTTTTGCACTAATGTTCATTAGAAATCCGAATGTTCAATTTAGCACTGAACCCGCCATTTTG
Source organism: Cytophagales bacterium (assembly GCA_013297825.1). Lineage (GTDB taxonomy): Bacteria > Bacteroidota > Bacteroidia > Cytophagales > Microscillaceae > JAAFIN01. Next base: position 1,401 of record JAAFIN010000299.1, on the reverse strand, counting down.
CCAAACTGCTGTTAGCTGTAGTGCTTCTTGTCTATAGTCGTTCAAGTTCATATTACTAATGATACTTTTTGATTATTTTATGTTCTATTCTGAGAACAGTGTAAACGTCTTTCCGTCAAACCGATATAAATCGCCACCTGTTGTACCAACCCATAAATTTCCTTCATTGTCTTCCACAATTGTACCAGCTATTTTATTTGTAGAACCACTTATTATTGGAAAATACTCAAATGATTTGCCATTATATTTGCATATACCACAACCATTTTTTCTATTTTCTAGAGGAAACCATAAATTATCATTATGGTCTTTATACCCACCAAATGGACTCCCTTGTAGGAAACTTTCCTCTCTTGTAAAAGTTTGAACATTGTCTTTAGAATAACGAACAAGAATATTCCAATTGCTAAACCATACATTGCCAGCTTTGTCTTTTACTCTCGGTATTAAATTAGGGGACTTAGCGTTTAAAGCCCATTCTTGATTATTGGTAAGTGTGTTACCATCGTAGCAAAACAAGCCTTTTGATGCTCTTCCACCAAACCAAATTTTGCCTTCGGCATCTTCTATTATTCTTTCTATCCAACCGAACTCAATACCTGTATTATTCTTCACGCCATCGTTTACAGTAAAATTGGTAAACGTTTTTCCATCATATCTGTACACTGCTTTGTCTGCAGCAAACCAATAATGCCCTTTACTATCTTGAATAATATCAAATATTTCATTTTCTTGACTAACTACACCATACATTGGGTCTGTTGTGGTGGGTTGGTATGGTTTAGCGTTAGCTCCTCTAAGTGTGGTTGTAGAAATTTTTGTAAAAGTGTTTCCGTCCCAAGTTGTAACACCATCTGAAGTCCCAAGCCAGATAAGTCCATTATTATCCTCATAAATAGCACCAACAGAATTGTGGCTTAATCCATCTTTTGTTGTGTATTGTCTAAATAATTTACCATCATAACGATATACGCCTCCATTTGAGGTGCCAAACCACAGTGTACCTTTAGTGTCTTTTAGGGAAGAGTTTATTTGGTCTGTCTCTTTTGCCCAATGTGATTTTTTAAATTTTGGATAACCGACTTTTTCTGTTTTGATAATCTTATTCTGTCCTTCTGATGCATTGTTCTTTTCCTGTCCATTGCAAGAAGTTAAAAACATTGTCACCAAAAAAGTGAAACTGATATTAATAGTTTTAAATTTTGCCATATCTTAAATTTTGTGTTGTTTTTAATTATTCAGTTTTTGTCGAGCTGTCGTCAGAGCATTACAGCTAACTCATAAATAGACGCAACTCACGCCTACTTCCCCGCAAATATAAAAATTCTTTTTTATATTTCCAAATATCTCTAAAAATAAATTATAAATTATTGAAAATGAATAACTTATAATTAAATACAC
>JAAFIN010000298.1 GCA_013297825.1 Cytophagales bacterium | reverse complement strand
ATCAATTATTATTACAAAAGTTTTTTGAAGCATTTGATATTGACCCTAAACTACATATTAATTCCCCTCAATATCAACAACTTCTTAATTTGGGTGTTATACATGAACAAAACTAAACGAAGTATTGTAAATTAAAAAGAATTTAATTCAAAAAATTCCTAATTCCCAATTCTTAATTCCTAATTCTCCTACGCAAAAGCAGTATCAATGATAGTTTTTTGCTCTTGTGCGTGTACTTTTGTGTAACCTGATGCTGGAGATGCACTTTCTTTGCGACCTACAGGTGTGATTTGGTCATATTTATACACACGTTGGATATAATTCCAATAACCCATATTAAGCGGTTCTTCTTGCACCCAATAAGTTTTTACTTTGGAATATTTACCAATTTCTTTATGAACTGCTTTTGCAGGAAATGGGTGTAATTGTTCTATGCGAATAATCGCAACATCTTTGCGTTGGTCGTCTTGTTGGCGTTTCAAAAGGTCAAAATATACTTTTCCTGTGCAGAAAATCAATCTTTTTACCTCTTTTTTGTCTTGTTCTGCATACAAATCAGGATAAACTTCTTGGAATTTGCCATTGATAAATTCATCAAGAGGAGAAGAAACACGTGCATCTTTCAACAATGATTTTGGGGACATAATCACCAAAGGTTTGCGGAATTGCCACGCTAATTGTCTGCGTAATGCGTGAAATATATTTGCAGAAGTAGTTAAATTCGCCACAACCATATTATATTCTGCAGAAAGTTGCAAAAAGCGTTCTGGTCTTGCGTTGGAGTGTTCAGGCCCTTGACCTTCGTAACCGTGAGGCAACAAAAGTACCATTCCATTCATTCTATGCCATTTACTTTCGGTAGCACTTAGGAATTGGTCAATCATAATTTGTGCCCCATTTGCAAAATCTCCAAATTGTGCTTCCCACACCACAAGAGCGTTAGGATTAGCCATTGCATACCCAAATTCAAAACCTAATACCGCATATTCAGAAAGAAGCGAATTGTAAATTTCAAATTTTTTCTGACCTTCTTCTATGTTATCAATGTTACAATAACCTACATTTGTGGTGCTGTCTTTCACTACTGCGTGTCGGTGCGAAAAAGTACCACGTTTTACGTCTTGTCCTGTCATACGTACTATTTTGCCCTCTGCAAGCAATGAACCATACGCCAACAATTCACCTGCACCCCAATCAAGTTTTTGGTCTTGAAAAAACATTTTACCTCTATCTTCCATCAATTTGGTAATTTGTTTGATGGGTTTAAAACCTTCTGGCAAGGTACTCATTGCTTTTCCTATTTTTTCAGCCATTTCTTGAGAAATACCTGTATTTGGCGAAGATTCAAATTCTTCTGGTCTTGCGTGGCGTAATAAATCCCATTCTTCTTCTAATTTTTGAAATTTATACACAACTGCTTTTTCTTTCACAAGATTAAGCCTATCTTGAAGGAGTTGGCGGAACTCTTGTTCCATATCTTTGGCAAGTTGAATGTCTGACGCATCTCTTTTAGAAAGAAGTTCAGCATACACTTCTCTTGGGCTTACACGTTTGCTGATAATGTCATACATTGTAGGTTGTGTAAAACGAGGCTCATCACTTTCATTGTGTCCGTGTTTGCGGTAACAAACCATATCAATAAAAATATCTCTGTTGAATTTTTCTCTAAATTCAACCGCCAATTTACAACAATAAATTACTGCCTCAGGGTCATCACCATTCACGTGCAAAACAGGGGAGTCTGTTACTTTGGCAATATCAGTACAGTAAATACTACTACGTGCATCTTCAAAATCAGTTGTAAAACCAACTTGATTATTGATAACAAAATGGATAGTTCCACCTGTATAATATCCTTCCAATTTGGACATTTGTATCAATTCATACACAAGTCCTTGACCTGCTACCGCAGCATCACCGTGAATAAGAATTGGGAGAATTTTATCAGCATTTCCACTATAAGCACCGTCTATATTGGCACGTGCATAACCTTCTACTACTGCACCTACGGTTTCAAGATGTGAAGGATTTGGGGCAAGTTGTAAGGTAACAGTTTTGCCATTTGGGGTTGTAATTTGGCTTGAATAACCCATATGGTATTTTACATCACCATCACCTACTTTAAGGTCTTCAGGGATATTTTCCTCAAATTCATTAAAAATACTTTCGTAAGTTTTTTGCATTACATTGGCAAGAACATTAAGCCTGCCTCTGTGTGCCATACCAATTACGACTTCCTCAGTACCAAAATCTGCTGCGGTGTTAATGATACAATCCAACGCTGGAATAGTAGTATCGCCACCTTCAAGCGAAAAGCGTTTTTTTCCTACATATTTTGTATGTAAAAAATTCTCAAAAACGGTGGCTTCATTAAGTTTTTTTAAGATGCGTGTTTGTTCTTGTTTGCTGGGTACGAATGTAATATCTTTATCTTCTATTCTTTCCTTAAACCAAGTAATAATTTCAGGCTCACGAATATACATATACTCAAAACCAATGGCACTTGTATAAATATATTTGGCACGTTCTACGATTTTGCGGAGGGTTTCAGGTTTTTTGAATAAAGAAATTCCAGATTGGAATACTTTGTCCATATCTGCCTCAGTAAGTTGAAAATGGTCTAAATTAAGCAATGCTCTGCGGTCTTTGCGTTCTCTGATGGGGTTGGTTTTTGCCAAAAGATGCCCACGAGTACGATAACCTTGAATGAGATTGCGAACTTTGATTTCAGCAAATTGGTCAGAACTTCCTGTTGTTTGTCCGTTGGCAGTATGTCCATTATCGCCTGCGAAAGTTTTGTAAAAATCAAAACCTTCAAAAAATTTCTGCCAACTTTCATCTACACTTGTAGGATTTTGGGTGTATTGTTGGTAAAGGTCATCAATCACTGCAGAATGTGCATTAGAAATATACGAATATTTATCCATGATGGCTTTTGTATTTTTATATAATTAAATTTTAGTAATTTGCACAAATTTATAAAATTGTTTTTACTTTTTTTGAAGTTTTTTGAAAAAATATATAAAAATTGTAAATGTAAAGAATTGTAAGCTGAAAATTGGATTTTTGAAGATTAAAAACTAAAAAATATTTTATCAAAAAATGACATTGGCAGGTCTTTTTTAAATGATTTTGGAGTATTGAAAAAAAAATTTTTTACTTTTAGAATTTACGCTTTATTTTTGTGCTTGTATTTTTAAACAAACAAAAAATAGTAAATTTATCTCGTAAAAAAACAAGATAAAAGTAAATTTAAAAAAATATTAAAATGTCTAAAAAAATATCAAAAATAAACTTAGCAGAACCAAGACGAGCATATTATAATAACGCCCATAACACTTGCCAAGAATGTGGTTCATTACTTGAAGAAGAAGGTTGTGCCATTTTATTAGGTGTTAAATCTGATTCAGACCAAGCAGATTTTATTACTAATTCAGGTGGAAGTAGATTTTGTTTGACGTGTCCTGTTGTTACATTTGACAAAGGAAACGTGGAAGAAGCAGCAAAAACAGCATTGAGTGGCGACAGAAATATCAAATACAGAATTATGGGCATTGTCTATCTTGATGCAATACCAGATGAAAAAAGTCATCTGGAAATAGGCAGTGATGAGAATCCTATGCCATTAGTTAGATTTTTGCCAAGTTTACAAGGTGGTTCAAATGAACAAAATCGGTTGAAAATAGAACCTATAAATAATCCTATTAAGTCGCATAAATCTCCCCCAAAGTTACTCAATCATAAAAAAATTTCGCCAAATGAACCCTGCTTTTGCGGTAGTGGTAAAAAATATAAAAAGTGTTGTAGAGAGTAATAGCATACACAGTTTTTTAGTGCAAAAATCACACAAGACTTGTCAAGTTTTTAAAAACTTGGCAAGTCTTTTTTGTATAAAAAAATGTATATTTGCATAAATAATTACCAAATTTATTTTTATAATATGACAAAAAACGAAGGTTATGCACTTATGGAGGCACTTGTTACAAAATTTGAGCAAAATATAGACGCATACAAAAATATATCTTTTAATGAAACCGAAACACGCAACGAATTTATAGACCCTTTTTGGGAAGCTCTGGGTTGGGATATGCAAAACAAAGCCCAAAATTCGCCTACTTACAAAGAGGTGCAAGTAGAAAAAACCCAAAAAACAGAAGGCAAAAATAAAAAACCTGATTATGCTTTTAGGGGAAATTTATATCAAAATACGTTTTTTTATGTGGAAGCAAAAAAGCCTTCTGTTAATCTCAAACACGATATTGCACCACTTTTGCAGGTTAAAAATTATGGTTGGCAAGGAAAATTAAAAATTTCTGTTGTGATGGATTTTGAGGAATTTGTGGTGGTAAATACCACCAAAGCACCACGCAAAAATGATACACTCAAAAACTGCACACACCAATATTTTACTTTTAAAGATTATCTCACAAAATTTGATTTTTTTTGGAATACTTTTGGAAAAGAAGCTGTCAATAAAGGAAGTATAGAAAATTATACAAAAAATATCCAAGAAACTTCTGCCAAAGAAAGTGTTGATGTAAATTTTTTGAATACCTTAGAAAATTGGCGAAAATATCTTGCAACTGATATTGCTCAAAAAAATAAAGAACTTCAAGATTATGAACTTAATACGCTTGTTCAGCAAACCATTGACCGCATTATTTTTCTTAAAATAACAGAAGACCGCAACATTGAAATTCCTAATCAATTATTAGAAACCACCAAAAAAGGCAATATTTACCAAAATCTTTTGGAATTGTTTTTTGATGCAGACACACGTTATAATTCAGGGCTTTTTAATTTTAAAAAAAATAACATTGCCCAAAATGCAAAAATTGATAATAAAATTCTGAAAAATATCCTCAAAGAATTGTATGAAGGCAATGAAGATGAAGAATTTTTAGCATATCCTTATGATTTTAGCATTATCCCTGTGGAGATTTTGGGATATGCTTATGAACAATTTTTAGGCAATGTCATTGTTATTGACCAAAAAGGCACCGCAATTATCACCCAAAAAGCAGAAGTTCGCAAAGCTGGGGGCGTATATTATACGCCTGTGGAGGTTGTGCGTTACATTGTTCAGGAAACGATTGGTAAAAAAATATCAGGAAAAATACCAAATGAAATTTTGGATATAACTTGTCTTGACCCTTCGTGTGGTTCAGGTTCATTTTTGTTG
>JAAFIN010000297.1 GCA_013297825.1 Cytophagales bacterium | reverse complement strand
CTTTGGGGAATATTTTTTATTTTGTTAATATTCAAACGCAAAGATTTTAATTTAGTTAGATTTCCTAATTCTTCGGGCAAAGTTCTAAGGTCATTGTGCGAAAGTTCCAAATACAAAAGGTTTTCTAATTGTCCAATTTCTTTGGGCAAAGCAGTAATTTCATTGTTGGTACAAGAAAAATATTTAAGGTTTTTGAGTTTTCCAACTTCCGCAGGCAAAGACAAAAGTTCATTACTCAAAAGCGAAAGATGCACAAGCGAGGTAAGTTCGCCTATTTCTTTGGGCAAATTGAATACGTGAGATGTGCTATAATTGAGATATTGCAGTTTTGGCAATTTTTTGATGTAAGGCAAAACTTCTTCCAATGTATATTCAGAAAGTTCTAATCTTTCAAGGTTTTTGAATTTTTCTAAATGATAAAGCATTGTGTCCTGCACATTTTCGCCTCCTGTATTGAACATATTTAGGCTAAAAATCTTCACTTCAAGCGGTTCTTTGAGTGCTTCCTCAAAGCTATAATACATTTTTATGTCTTGGTTTGGCAAATAAAATGAAAGTTGTTCTTCGGTTTCATTTTGTGCAAAAGCAATTTTTGTAAAAAAAAGTAAAAAAAATAGGATAGAAATGTGTTTCATGTTTAAAGTTCAAGGTTTAAGGTTCAAAGTTCAAGGTTTAAAAAATAAAGGCAATTTCTTGCAGTTGTCCAAGATTAAAAACCAAAACTACAAAAATTTTAAGAAAGAAGATTAAAATGCTAAAAATAAAAAAATACAGACCTTTTTTTATAAAAAAAATCTGTATTTTTTAATAAAATAACCTTTGAAATATGTGAATTTTGAGGTTTCACAGGCATAAATGCCTGTGCTTTACATAAAAGTAAAATTTATTTTTCAAACTTACCATTTTATTTTTCACTCATTTCTTTGTGTGTTGGCTGTTTTCTTTCCCATTACTACTTTCTCATTTCCCCTGATTCCTATTTTATCTCAATAGTTTCAAACTTCCTTTATTTTTTCCTTGATAATCCAAATTATTTCCATTTGCGAGTTTTCCTTTTAATTCCCAAAAATAAACGCCTGTTGGTTGTTCTTTGTCGTTATTCTTACCATTCCAACCTGCTTGCGTAGCAGTTTCAAAATCGTTTAATTCACCTACAAGATTTCCATAACGGTCATATATCTTTAAAGAAAATTCCAAAATATCATTTTTATTGCCTTTTATCACAAAAATATCATTTTTATTGTCCCCATTTGGCGTAAATAATTCAGGAATAAAAAAATCATTTCGCAAAGGAGGTGGCGGTGGGGGAGGAGTTGCACAAAATACCGCAACAAGTGAATTGCTATTTGCTTGTGCTGGTGCTACACAAGTTGCATTGGAGGTTATCGTGAGCGTAACAACATCACCCACTTGCAAAGACGAAGTAGTAAATGTAGTTTGTCCTGTGCCTGCATTCGTACCATTTATTTTCCATTGGTAGGTAGGATTTGCACCGCCATTTGTGATATTGGCACTAAAAACATTTTCAAAATTTGCACAAATTTGAGGATTATTATTTTGAATGGTAACACTTGGAATTACATTGGTTGCAACTGTAATGGAATTGCTTGTTGCGGTGGTTGGCACTGCACAATTTGTGTTAGAAGTCATTACAACGGTTATTTGGTCGCCACTTTGTAGTGTAGCATTTGTATATGAAGCGGAATTTGTACCAACATTTGCCCCATTTACTTTCCATTGATAGCTTGGCGCAGTGCCTCCATTAGTTGGTGTTGCATTAAATGTTAAACTTGTATTTGGGCAAAGGTCTGGATTTGTGGTTGTAATACTTACCGAAGGCACAACCGCAGGCGAAACTGTAATATTTACATCAAAAACCGCACAGTTATTCGTTGTCCAACGCAATATATTTGTACCTGTTCCTAATCCTGTTACTGCGGTAGTTGCACTTGTAGGCGTTGCAATCGTGCCTGTTCCGCTTATGAGTGTCCAAGTGCCTGTACCTGTTGCTTGCATATTGGTAGAATTGCCACATATTATTTGGTCAGCACCGCCTACATTGGTTGGATTTGCCTGTATGGTAAAAGTCGCAGGCAAATTGCTAATAGTAAAAACTGCACTTGTGGGGCAAGTTGGGTTCATATTGGGCAATGTTGTACTCCAATTTGCATTATTTGCAATGGCTGATAAATGTGAGGCTTTTGTTGCAGAAGTCAAAGTTCCATTATATTTGCTTTTGTCAGTGTCATTGCTTGCTCTACTAAGGCAATTTCCCAAAACAGGTGGAAGATTGGAAGTTTGAAATCTTGTGCTTTGGCTGGAAGTGTCATAACTCCAACTTCCTGTGGTAGAAAGACCATATAATATTCTGCCTGTAAAATTAGTATTATTAGCAAAAGTCCCTTGTAAAATAAAAAAATTATCACCACTTGTGCTATTCATATCCATTGTCGCCACAGAAAGCGGATAGGTTTCGCTTGCTTGCCAACCATCAGCACACACCCCCAAACTTCCAGAACCACAAAACGCTGTTGCAGTACCAAAAACTACTTCAAAAACTGTTCCTTTTGGAATTGTGCCTCCTGTACGTTTTAAAGTTGCACAACCTTCCAAATCAAAAAAGTTTAATGTTCCACCTGTATTATTGATATAACCTTTATCTGTAACAATAATTTCAGTATTGGTATTTATATCTACAAGTGTCATTAACACAATCATATCATCAGTGCTGTAAGTGCTACCACAATTAGAGGTGGAGGCAGTGCCAATATTTGTGTTGTACCCCAAAACCACTATATCGCCAGGTTGTAAGGTTGTAGGTGTTTGTGCTTTTATGTTTTTTGTAAAAAATAAACAAAAAAAAGCAGTAAAAAAGATAAAATATTTCATAAAGTTCAAGGTTCAAAGTTCAAAGTTCAAGGTTCAAAAGTTCAAGGTTCAAAAGTTCAAGGTTCAAAGTTTAAGGTTCAAAGTTTAAGGTTCAAAAGTTCAAGGTTCAAAAGTTCAAGGTTCAAAAGTTTAAGGTTTAATTTGTATTTAATCCTGAAAATCTTTAAATCCTGAAAATCCTGATTCAGATTTTGGCTGTTTCATTTTTTCAAGTGTAAATTTAATCAATTTTTCCACTGTATTTTGTGCTTTTTTTGAAAAAACAGCAGTTGCACGATTTGCCAAAATTGCATTTAAGGATAAAACATTATGTCCTAATATTTCGCCTAATAAATAATATCCTGCAGTTTCCATCTCAAAATTATGCAAAATCATTGGTTTTTGGATATTATTTTTTTTTGAATTTTGTGTTAAATTTTTATCTTCATATTCAAAGTTTTGTAACCTATCAAAAAATGCTTGACTGTCCAATCCTTTTTGTATTCTTATATTTCTGCCTTGTGGTGCATAAAAACCTGCACAAGTCAATGTATTACCTTTGAGAAGCTCAATGTTGTTTTCGCTATTTTTTTCATTATTTTCATTATTATTATTTAAAAATTTTTCTAATAATGAATGACTTGCAGAGGCAAAATAAGGCTCAAAAGGCAGAGAAATATCTTTTTGAAATTTTTGTAAAAAATCTTTTCTAAATAATGCTTCTTCTGGATTTTGTGAAATATTTGGATAATAAAAACCCAATCCATCAAGCCCAATCGCATTTTCGCTCACTAAAAAACTATCCACAGGAATATCTTTTTGCAATGTGCCTGATGTGCCTACTCGCACAATATTCAGCGAAGTAGTTTGTGGCAATGGCTCTAATGTTTGGAGATTCATATTTACCAAAAAATCCAATTCATTCAACACAATATCAATATTATCAGTGCCTATGCCTGTTGAAATTACGCTTAAAGGCTTTCCTTTGTAAGTCCCTGTATGTGTTACAAATTCTCTGTGTTGGATTTTATGTTCAATCGTATCAAAATATTGACTTACTTGTGTTACTCTATCTGGGTCGCCAACTGCAATAATATCTTTTGCAATGTGTTCAGGACGCAAATGCAGGTGATACACACTGCCATCAGGATTTAAAATAAGTTCGGTAGGAAGCATTTTTTTTAATGGTGAATGTTAAATGGTAAATGGTGAATGAAACAGCCAAATATAATGATAAATGATAAATGTTGAATGATAAATGAAACAGCCAAATACAATAATAAATGATAAATGTTGAATGATAAATGTTGAATGATAAATGAAACAGCCAACAGCCTTTTTTAATGGTAAATTGTGAATGGTAAATGGTGAATGAATACAAATTTTATTACAATATTTTTCAAAAAAATTTGACAAAAACAAACATTTTTATAAAGTGATTTCCGTATTTCTCCTGACACCTGACACCTTTCCCCTGACACCTTACTTCTTTTCTGCAATTTTCAGGATTTCGTTTGTAGTTTTCCAGTTTCTTGTAGTTGCTGTAATTTTAAGTTTATTTTCTAAAAAAGTATTGGTTAATTTGGTATTTCCGTAACCATCAGGACAATGCAAATAAACTACATTTTCAGCAATGAATATATCTTCATTTTCAGATTTTTTTTCAATAATATTTGCGTGATTTTTATTTTCATCTGTATTTTCATCTATATTTTCAATTTTTTTGGAAAGAAAAGTAAAATGCAAAAAATCTGTGTTTTTAGTTGCTGAAAAAGGATTTTTATTAAATATTTCTGCCAAATAATCTTTTGTCATAATCATTACAGGAATATTTAAGGCAAATTTTTCTTTTATGTTTTCCTGAATAATTTTCTCTAATATTTTTTTGTTGGTTTCTGTTGAAGTGAAAACAATATTTCCACTTTGAATATATGTAACCACATTTTGGAATGTCAATTCTTCAAACAGAATTTTCAAATCATTCATTTTGATAATGTTTTTTCCACTAACATTGATGCCTCTTAATAAACAAATGTATATCATATTGAATTTTTATTTCTATAAAAAACGCTTTTTATAATTGCAAAAATACAACAAAAAACCAAATGTTTTTACTATGCTAAATGCACATTTATATTTTTTATAAAACACAAAAAAATCAAACAAAAAATGCTTTCTTTTTAGAAGAAAGCATTTTTTTATGAATTTGTTACAAAAATTATTTTAAATATTTTGGCGTGGTGGGTGTTTTTGGTTGCTTTGATTTTCTTGGTTTTGCTGTTGTTTTTCTTGGTTTTTATTTTGTTGATTTGGGTGGTGTTTTTGTTTTTTCTTTTGTTGATTTTTTTGTTTTTCAGA
>JAAFIN010000295.1 GCA_013297825.1 Cytophagales bacterium | reverse complement strand
GTAACTATTTAGCCCGTCCAAAAGAACTTATTTTTTTTTATAAAAAAAAGTTTATAAATTTGTTTTATGGAATTAAGCGCAGACATATTGGTATTGCAGGAACTAGTAATAAAATTATTAGAAAAAATAGATGTGCTTAGTTCAAAAGTAATAATTTTAGAAAATGAGCTAAAAAATAGCAATGAAAAATATGCTTTGTTGGAAGAAAAATATGTTTTGAGTGAAACAAAATGTAGTTTATTGGAAGCAGAAAATTTGGCATTAAAAAGGCAATTGGGAATGAATAGCGAAAATAGCCACAAACCCCCATCAACAGACGTATTTAAAGTTAAAAAAGATGTATCCTTACGAGAAAAAACAGATAAAAAAGTAGGAGGACAAACAGGACACAAAGGACATTATTTAGAAATGTCAGAAAACATAGATGAGGTTATAGTTCATTTTGCAGAAAGTTGTAGTTGTTGTGGAAAAACATTTGAGGGAGAAAATAATTTGGGTGTTGTAAATACCCGTCAAGTATTTGATATGCCAAGTCCAAAATTAGTTGTAACCTCTCACCAAATCACAAAACATCAATGCAGTTGTGGACACATAGAACTTGGAAAATTTCCTTTGGAGGTAAAATCAAAAACACAATATGGGTCAAATATTTTGACCATTTGTAATATTTTGACCAATGAATGTCGTGTTTCACTTCAAAAAGCAAGTCAGATATTATCAGATATATTTGGTTGTAGTTTGAATGTCAGCACAATAATGACTGCCAATGAAAAACTGTATGAAAATTTAGCCTCTGTTGAACAAGAAATCAAAGAGGCAATAATAGGGTCAGAAGTGGCACATTTTGACGAAACAGGAATGAGGGTAGAGAAAAAACTGTATTGGTTTCATGTGGCTTGTACCACCTTATTCACTTATTTATTTGTCCACGAAAAAAGGGGACTTGAAGCCATCAAAAGTAATGAAAGTATTTTGAAAGATTTTTCAGGCACAGCAGTCCATGATTGTTGGAAAAGTTATTTCAATTTTAAAAATTGCAAACACGCTTTGTGCAATGCCCATATTCTCAGAGAATTAAATGCTTTGATTGAACAGAAAAGCATTTGGGCAACCAAAATGAAAGCACTTTTGACAGAAATGTATCAAAAAAGTGAAAAAGGCAAAGGAATTGTTGAAAATCCAACCTATTTTCTACGAATGTATGACTATATTTGTAAAATCGCAGAGAAAGAAGAACCTCCTCCAAGGAAATCAAAAAATGGAAAATTAAAATCTTCCAAAGGTAGAAATTTACTTAACCGCTTGAAAGAATACCAAGCGGAGGTAATTGCCTTTTCCCAAAATCAAAACATTCCTTTCACCAATAATGAGGCAGAAAGGGCTATCAGACACGTCAAAATCAAACAAAAAGTATCAATGTGTTTTAGAACTTTTGATGGAGCTAAAATTTATGCTCGTATTCAAAGTGTTATTGACACCATCAAAAAACATGGACTTAACGTTTTTCAAACACTCAAAAATATTAACCTTTATCAAAATTTTTCCTTTTTTCAAAAGGGCTAAATAGTTACAATTTTTTAACCATAAAATATTTTACTTTTCCTATTTTCAAAAGATTTTTTTCTTCGTTATTGGTGTAGTTCATAGCTGGCGAATGTCCATCTTTTGCTTGTGTATAATTTATCATATAAGCATTTTGAGTGGTGTCAAGAGGCATTTGTTTGAGAAAAGTATTGATTTCCAATTCAGAAAGTTGTTGCAAACCACTTCCACCCTTGTCTATTGCTTTTTGATTGATACCAAAAGGCAATGCTTGTGCAGGAAATTTTTTAACAAATGCTTCAAATTTAGCTGAATAACCCACTATTTTATTGATATTGGTGTATTGTGCTTGAATATTTTTATTAAAAAATAAGGTAAAATATCCCAAAAACAAAACAAAAATAAACATAAAGTTGCTATTTTTTTTCATAAATTTTTAAGTCTAAAATTTTTATAAACATACCAAGAAAATTTGATAAAATTACAATTAAAGAAAACTATTCTATTTTTTCGTTACCATTTTTTATGTAAAAAAAAAAAACCCAAATTTTACTTTGAGTGGTTTTTTTTATTTATATTTCAAAAAATTTATTTTTCTCTTGCCTTCCAAGCAATTTCACTCACATTCAATGTGTGATGCAAATGACGTGCTAACGTAAATAAAAAATCAGATAAACGATTGAGATATTGCACCACCAAAGGCTCATTAAATTGTTCTCCCAACCGAATAACGCCCCTTTCTGCACGCCTACACACACACCTCGCAATATGTGCCTGCGAAATACTCAAATGCCCACCAGGCAAAATAAATGCTCTCATAGGTGGAATATACTCATTCACGTTGTCCATTGCATTTTCCAAATCTGTAACATCTTGTGCAATGATTTCAGGGAGTTTTGCAAAAGGTTTTTCAGGGTCATTAGCAAGTATTGAACCAATGATAAAAAGTCGGTCTTGAATTTCTCTTAACAAATTGTAATGTGCATCATTTGCTAACATATCCGCAAGCATACCAACGTGAGAATTAAGCTCATCAACATTCCCATAACTTTCTATTTGGAGGTCAGCTTTTGAAATGCGTTTCCCACTAATAAGCGAAGTTTCGCCCTTATCCCCTGTTTTTGTATAAATTTTCATATTTTGTTTTTGTTTTCGTTTTTACTGACACCTAATTTCTGATACCTAATTCCTGACACCTGATTCCTTACTACTTTGTATTTTCTTATAAAAACAATTTAATTTTTTCTGCAATTTCCCGCATTTGTTCTTTGGAAAATTCCAAAGGTTTTTTTCTAAAATCCACATCTGACATTTCATTAGCAGGTATAAGATGAATATGTGCGTGAGGCACTTCAAAACCTATCACCAAACTACAAACTCTATTACAACCAAACGCATTTTTTTGGGCGTGTGCAATTTTTTGAGCAAATAAATGCAATGCACTTAATTCTTCTTGTGGAAGGTCGTAGATATAATCAATTTCTTTTTTGGGAATAACTAAGGTATGCCCTTCTTTCAATGGACGAATATCCAGAAATGCAAAATGTGCATTGTCTTCTGCGATTTTGTAGCAAGGAATTTCACCGTTTATTATTTTTGTGAAAATGGAAGGCATAAAGTTCAAAGTTTAAGGTTCAAAAAGTTCAAGGTTCAAAAGTTCAAGGTTTAAAGTTCAAAAAGTTCAAGGTTTAATATTTAATAAAATCTTGTATTATCCTGTATTTAATCCTGTTCATCTTAAAATCCTAAAAATCCTGCTCAAAAAGGCTGTTGGCTATTTCATTCACCATTTACCATTCAACATTTACCATTTATTTACTTTTCTTCAAAAAAATTAGGGTCAAGTCGCATTTTGGTTTGATGGACAATTTCCTTAAAAATTTCTAAAAGAGCTACAAGAGAATTTTCGTTTTTATCTTTAAAAAGTACCAAAGAATTACCTGACATATCTTTTTTGTTTTTTTTGAGGCTTTCTAAGTGCATAGTTGCAGATTCCATCTGCACTTTTTTATTTTTCAAAACCGCTTTTACGATATCCTGAGCCATACCTTTTCCTTCAATGGATCGATTAGCAAGATTTTCGTCAGCGTGCAGTAAAAGCCATTTATCAGTAGTTTGTTTCAAAACATCTTTATTTGCGAATTTTACATTATTCAAAAAATCATTTTTAATGGTAGAATCTTTGGTAACATACACCTGATTGGCATAACGCATAATATAAAGTTCATTAAAAAATACACTATAATTTTCTTTTCTTTCCAATAAAGCTACCTCTTGAAGCATATTCATCAATGAATCATAAGTTTGTGTATTGCGAATATTAAGCCCAAGTACAAGGTCAGAAGTTGCGTTATGCTGTACTGTATCCTTTTTTTCAGCAATCAATGGACGTGGGTTTTTCATTGCAATAACCATTTCCCCTGTAAACATATCTAAAAATTGGTCTAAGGAAAGCGTAATAGCGTGTGTAAGATTTTCTGCTTTTTCAGTCCATTCTATATCCTTGATAAATTGTTTTACACCTTCAGTTTTCAATCCCATAGCCACAAGCATTGCAGGCGAAGCTATGGGAAGGTCAGCAATCAGTTGAGGATTTACTTTGCCAGAAAGCATAGTTTGGTATGCTTGGTACATTTTTGGGCTTGTAAAAAACTCTGTACTTGCATTTACAGTGCCTTCATCAAAATTAGCAATAAAATGCCAATAATTTTCTTTGAGTGGAAGATTTTTAGCAAAAGTTTTGATTTCTTTGATGTCTGATATTTTTTCTACATTGAGCCAAAAAGCCAAATCTTTATCATTTTTTAATATTTTTTTAAAATTTTCATTGGTATAATAAAGTTTTTCGCTGTTTGGATTATCAATAATGCGTTTTAATAATAATTCTGCTTGCACTTGTGTATCAGCTTGGCGTGCATTGATAAGCAAAAGTGCTTTTTTTGACCAGGCAGTTACATTTTTATTTTGCAAAAAATACCTAAAACCTTTATATTCTTTAAAAATAATACCAGGATTAGCTTTTTTAATAAATCTTTCTAAATTCCAACGGTTAATAATAGCAATCGTTGCCCCAATATAATTCTGATTTTTTTTGAATAAATCACCAAATACGTAAGCCTTTGCACTACCCAAAAACAAAGGTGTGGAAATGGTATCAGCGTCTAAATCCAATTCAAATTCATCACGCAAAAGATTACGCCATTCTGCTATTTGGAATGTAGTACGCAACACTTGGGTACGTGAGGCAAAAGTTACATCTTTGGGAATAAGGCGTGCAGAAGCACGAGGGTGCAAGCAACTTTCGCAAAAAAGTCCAACCAATAAAATCAAAAAAAATGGCAACCGCATCATAGTCTTTTTAATGCTTTTTAAAGCCCTCCCCTCTGGGGAGGGTTTGGGTGGGGTTTCTTAGAACAGGTTTTATTTATATTTTTTTTCAAAAAAAATTAAAAATTTTACAAAAATAAAAAAAAATTTAAGAGAATAAAAAAAGCGAAAGAGTAAAATATCACTCTTTCGCTTTTTTTAACATTTTGATTAAAATTTTTATATTTGGATAAAAGTAGTTTTCTTTTAAAAAAGCATATTTTGGCTGTTTTGTACTTATACCTGATACCTTACTACTTTCACCTCATAAATTAAAATTCCCAAACATTATGTTCAAATTCCATCAAATCATATTCTATTTTTTGGGACATTTCAAGAACTTTTTGAGGCATACGTGGGTCGCTTACGTATTCATTACTTATAATTG
>JAAFIN010000294.1 GCA_013297825.1 Cytophagales bacterium | reverse complement strand
CTTTTCCCATTTCTCAAATCAATTTTTGGAGTAATAACGCCATCTTGAACAGGGAATTTTTCAAAATCTGTTTTAAGATTGCGTTTTGTGCCTAATTTTTTCATTACCTCGTACCAAAAATAAAACATTTCATAACCCATATATGCGTACTGTGTGGGCATTTTTTTTGATAATTTGAAATAATTTAATTTAAAAAGATTTGCTTTTGCATTTTCCATATCAGTATAATCGTGTTGAAAAAAATGCACTTTATTTTTTTCTAATGTTTCAAAACTTACATCTTGAAATCTTAACCAAACATCAGGCACCAATACAGGAAAAGCTAATTTTTTTTCGCCTATTTGGAACATCAATTCCACTGCTAAGGCTTGTGAAGTAGTATTAAAATAAATACTTCCAATGTTAGTTGCTTCTTGTTTTTCTAAAATTGTTTTAATTTTTTCTTTTTCTGTAGAATTTATTTGTTCAAAAGCAAGCACTGAAATACCCAATTTTTCGCAAGATTGTTTGTATAAATTTGCTAAAATCTTGCTTTTTGGAAGATTATCATACAAAATAATGGTTGTTTTGAGTGCAACTTTTTTATGTGCAAAATTCGCAACTCGTTGCATCATTGTTGATTGTGTAGGATAATACGTATATGAAAAATCATTTTTTAACAAACTGTCTTGCACACTCAAAGGACTTACTGCATAAATTTGTTTGGCTTGTGCTTGTTGAGCAATTTTCATAAAAAAATTATCAAAAACAGACCCAAATATTACATCAGTATTTTGAATTTCAGGAGATTTCAACAAATTATCCAATTTCTCACTTTGGTCTTTATTTACTTCATAAGCCAAAAGTTCTACTTTTGGATTGTTGCCTGTGCTATCTTTTTCAATTTCTTTTTGGGCAAGTCGCATACCTTGATACATTTGAAAACTTATTTTTGCGACATTAGAACTGTCTCTTTTTTTGATTTTTTCGTTTTCAAAAGGCATTATCATTGCAAATCTGTATTTAGCACGTGTATTTCTTGCCCCAAGAATTTTTCTTTTTTCAGGAATTACAAGATTATTTTCTTTTGCAAATTTTTCCATTTCTTGCATTTCTTCCAAAGTTTCCAATTCAGATGCCCATTTATGAAGGTACATTTTTTGAATAAGTGTATCTTTGTAAGTCAAAAAAGGTTTGAGTTCTTTGGTAGATAATTTTCCCAAATAACTGCCTTTCATTTGGTAAATATTTTCTGAAAAATTTGGGTCTTGTATGCTATTAAGCTGTTGAAATGCCTCTGCAACATTTTCAGGTGATTTATTTTCTTCAAAAAATTTAAAAGCCAAATCCGCAAGATGAAAATGTGCCTCATTTTTAGCTGGATTATTAGGATATTTGCTAATAAATGTCTTAAATTGTTCTTGTGCGTTGGTAAATCTTTTTTCTTGTAAATAAATAAGTGCCAAATAATAGGTGCTATTCTGAAAAATAATTTCAGTTTTTTTGTCTTTGGACAACAAAATAGTTTGAAACAAAGTAGTTGCTTCTGTGTATTTTTGATTTTGAAATGCTAATTTTGCAGTTTCGTATTGTTTTTTTAGTTTTTTGGATTGACCCAAAACCTGATTTGGTAGAAATATTGGCAAAAATATCTGCAATGCAAATACATTGACAACACAAAACAAAAAAAATGATAAAGTAGAAATTTGTTTCACAAAAATTTTTAGTTTTTTATTTTTCACTTAAAATATATAAAACGCAAAAATAACCACTAAAATCAATAAAAAAAAACTAAAATTAATAAAAAAAAATGCGTATTACCCCAAAAATTCTTACACAATTAGAACAATGTTTTGCATTGGCAGGTTACAAAGTACGTTATGAAAAAGGGAATTTTCAATCAGGTTATTGTCTGATTATAGGGCAAAAAACCATTATTATCAACCAATTTATCAATACTGAAGGGCGTGTTTTTTGTTTGGTAGAAATTTTAAAACAAAATTTGGATATTATTGAAATGCAAGAAGACGATACCAAAAAACTAATTACAAAATTATTAGCACCTGAAAAAGAAGAAAAAAACGAAAAAAAAGCAGAAGAAAATTCGTTGTTTGAAAGTTGATTCTTAATGCGTTAAATACAACATACTTGCGTAAATTATTTAGCATCATTATCTTTTGTTTTTTCCAACAAAGAATTTTGGTTAAAAATCACATACAAAGATAATCCAAAAGGCAAAAAAATGACCACAAACACAAGTATTATCATAAAACTCAAAGTATCACTTCCAAAAAATTTGAAAAAATTATTTTCCCAAAGAAAAAAATAATACGGAATACCCACAAAAGTTTCAAAAGGTAAATCTTTTGTAACACTACCAAGTGTGAATAAAAACAACATACACCACATCAACGCAAAAACAATAAACACAAAACCAAACACCAGATTGATAAACATAAATACATAAAAAAACAATCCAAGTCCCACAAAACCGTTTAAAATGGTTTTGAAAAATTGTAAATCTGTTTCTTCATAACGTTCTACACGCACATCTTTTAAAATATTACTTGCATAAAATAAAGTTCCTGATGCCCCCAAAAGAACAGGCACAATCATAGAAAATGCGTTAAAATCTTTTTGAGATACATTTTTTTCAAAAAAAAAATTATAAATCCAAAAAGCACTTACGACTGCAAAAGTAATGCTCACATAACGAAATATTTTGCTGGCATCTTCTGGAGAGCGTGTTGCATTGCGAAAAAGATTTCCGCCTAATCGCACTAAAAAAAAAGCGTATAAAAATTCTAACATAAAATAAGATTTTAATTATCTGTAAAAATATTTTTTGAAAATTAGCTCCTTTTTCTTGCAATTACAATTTTTGTTATTTTTTTTTGGTAAAAAAATTGCATAAAATAAATTGCGTAAAAAATATATATTCAAAAAATGTATATTTTTATTCACTTTTCTTTATTAAAAACTTTATTTAACAAAAACAAATTAAAACTTATGTTTAAAGAATTTCAAGCGTTTGTATTGCGTGGCAATGTTATGGATTTGGCGGTTGGTGTTATTATTGGTGGAGCATTTGGCAAAATCGTGGATTCTGTCGTAAATGACCTTATTATGCCTATCGTTGGTATTATTTTCAAAGCGGATTTTAGCAATATGTATATTGCTTTGGCTAATGCAGAAAAAATCAAAGAAGGTATGTCTTTGGTTGATGCACGCAAAGTTGCTCCTGTGTTTGCGTATGGTAATTTTATTACGATTGTGCTTAACTTTGTGATTTTGGCGTTTATTATTTTTATGATGGTAAAAGCTATCAATACACTCCACAAAAAACAAGAAGCTGCACCAGCACCTACGCCTCCACAAGAAGCATTGCTTGCTGAAATTCGTGATTTGCTTAAAAATCAAGGAAAATAGAAATTTAATGGTAAATGATAAATGGTGAATGATAAATGAAACAGCCTTTTGTGTTATCATTTTTATTCT
Source organism: Cytophagales bacterium (assembly GCA_013297825.1). Classification (GTDB taxonomy): domain Bacteria; phylum Bacteroidota; class Bacteroidia; order Cytophagales; family Microscillaceae; genus JAAFIN01. The sequence continues at coordinate 1,852 of JAAFIN010000294.1, read as the reverse complement.
TAAAATTAGATTTTATTCTCATTTTGAGAAAAAATATTTTTACATTCATCATACCATACCAAAAATTTCTAAAAAAATTATTAAAAAAGCCTATCAATTTAAAAAAATTGATAGGCTTTTTTGTGTATTTACAGGATTACATTTTTCCAAAAAAGATTATTTATTACGTAAATATTTTTGGTAGATTTGAGCCAAAAATTCAGCATTAGGTTCATAATAACCTGTTGTTTCTAAGAAAATTGGTGTTTCAGGAGAAATGTTACCATTTAATTCAAAAGTAATTTCTACCATTTCGCCTTTGTTAAGTGTAAGATAATCATTATCTACATTTTTAAGGCTTGTTTGCACAGGGAAATAAGTTTCATTACCAACTTTTAACACAACACCATTTAAGTAAGATGTTTCATCTTTTTCTTCTTGAATACGAATTTTGAGTTTGTTGTTGATGATTTGTTTGTGTGCAATTTTAGTTTTAGAAGTGCCTTCTGCTTTTTTGCCTACGATGTCTTGGATAACTTCGGTTACTTTTACATAATCATTGCCATTCCAAACATACAAATATGGACAGCTCAAACAATACCATCCTTTAAAATCACCTTTTTTGATGTTAAAATCAGTATTTTTGTTAATTACTGCTTCTTCCAACACCACGCCATCAGAATTTTGCACGCCTTCTTGGTAAGTGAAATTTTTAGATGCTGGATTGTAAATAATTACAATGTAATTGCCTGATTCTACATTTGTAAAAGTAGCTGGAGCAGTTTTGTATTGTTTGTTTTCTTTGACAGATTTCCAAGCAGACCACCAGCCAAATTGACTTTCGTTTACGTCTTTTTTGTTGATAAGACCAACCCAACAATCTTTAATTTCGGATTTTACGGTTACTTTAAAACCTTTTCCTTTTTTTTGTGCAAAGGTCATTATGCTAAAAAGCATCAAAAAACTAATAAGAAGTAATTTTTTCATAGAATTAAAAAAATTGTTATAAATTTGTTTAAATTGTGTAAAACAAAAATAGCTTTTATTTTTGAAAAAAAAAAAAAATTTTAATTTTTAATTAAAAAGTTTTAAAAACCTCCTCATCACCATAAATATTAGTATAAACAATTTCAAAATCAATCTTTTGATTGATGATTTTGGAGGCATATTTCATATTTTTTACACTAAAAACACGTATTTTTTCGGTAGGTGCAAATACTTTTTTGTTGATTGGATTGGTGCTATAAAAATCATAATTAAAACTTGTATCATTTACAGCAATTTTAGCAAGTTCCTCAAAATTTTTGAATTTTTTGCCATTCAAAATATATGTAACATCTTTCACACGTGCAGCACCTACGCCTTTGTTATGCACATCAACCGAAAAGCCTTCACTTGAAATATTTACAGTTGCCTCCAAATATGCCCAAACAGATGCTTTTTGTTGTTTTTGCATAATATTGGTTTGTAATGCAGTTATCACAAAAGTAAAAACACTGATAAATAGCGACAAAAATGCAACAACCAACTCCAATTTTATGGTATTTTTGGGTGGATTTATGATTTCAGGAATTGCAGTTTGTATTTCTATTTGTTGTGTTTCAGTTTTTTTTGTTTCGTTTTTTGGTAAATTTTGCGGTGGTTGGTTTTCAGGGGTAATTTCTTCCATAAAGAAAAGTTTTAAATAATTAGCTTATGCTAAAACAAAAGTGGTTTTTCCAAAAAAATCCTTGTTAAAAACTTTTGGAGGGTTTCAAACCCTCCAAAAGTTGAAATCGCAGAAAAACCAATTTAGGAATGGTATAATATATACAAAAATAACCAAAAAAATTAAAAAACACCCAAATTTTACAAAATAAAATTTGGGTGTTTT
>JAAFIN010000296.1 GCA_013297825.1 Cytophagales bacterium | reverse complement strand
GAAACCATTGCCCAATTCCAATAAAAAATTCTCTAAATTATCAATAATAGCTTGTTCAAGCTCACTTTCTGCGAAAGATGCTTTTTCTGATAATCCTAAAAATTCCAAAATATAAGGGTCTTTTATAACGTCTTTGGCTTCTGTAATTATTTGTCCTTGTTGTGCAAGTGCAAATACACCATTTTTGTCAGTGCTTAACGCAAGACGCTCATACAAAGCAGAATTAAATTGTCTCTTTAATTCACGCAAAGACCATTTATTTTTGTCAGTTTCTATTTCATAAAAACGCCTCTCTTGTTCATTGTCTATTGCCAAAAGAAACAAATAATGCGACCAACTCAAAGATATGGCAGGCACTGTCTGCCAAATGTCTTTGTATGCAAGATAAAAAGCACGCATATTGCGTAAATTTCTATCAGAAAATCCTTTTCCGAATTTTGAAGAAAGTTTTTTTGATAAATTCAAAAGTGTTTTGTTTGCATATTCTGACCGCAAATTACCTTGTTGTTCAAATTCCACAATGTTTTTTCCTATTTCAAAATAGGTCAAAGTCATTACATAATTTGTTTGATTCAAAACTGCATTTCTGCCACTTTCTAAAAGTTTAGTTATTTTATTAACCAATTCATCTTCATTCATTGAATTGGAAATAAGGTTATTGTTTTCCATTTTTTTATTTTGTAAATAAAGCATTTTTCAGGAGGTCGTGCAGGCGTTCTATTTCTTTCTCGAGGGAAGAAATGCGAGATTCGTATAAGGTTTTGATTTCTTCTATGAATAATTTATTCCCCAAAATATCACCGCTTTGTGTGGTTTGTACTGTTTCTACTTTATCAAAATATGTACTAAAAACTTTTTTTTCATTATAACTTACTAAATCCTCTATACTTGTTTTGAGGGCTTTGGCTATTTGTTCTAAGCGACTGTAAGGCACATCTGTTTCTCCAGATTCTATTTTGCTATAATTCGCTTGTGTCATTTCAAGTTGTTCAGCCATATATTTTTGGGTAAAATTTCTTAATTCCCTTAGTTTTTTGATATTTCCAAAAAGTTGTTGCATATAATTTTTAGTTAATTTTATAATTTTAATGAATAAAATATAAGTCAAAGATAATTAGTATTTAAAATAAAAGCAATAATTTTAAGAAATTTTTAAAAAATCTTTAAATTTTATGAAAAAAATTCTTACATTTGTTATTCTGTTATTTATTTTAAATGCCTGTCAAAAAAAAGAAGACCCTTTTGTGGCATATAGGCAAGATGTAACAACAAATATGATAATTGATGAAACTTTCGTAATTGGTGGTAAATTAACAATAAATTCTAATAATTCAAAAATAGTAAGGGTCATTACTTTACCTTCCAAAACAAAATATTGGGCATTTTGGTATGGTGTTGGACAAGAAGCAAAAGCAAAATATTTAGAAAATTCAAACAATATTATCAATGCTGCAAAAGCAATAACAAATGACCCAATAATAGCTTGGGGTTTGGATATTATTAAAACTTTGAATATTATGGCAAATAGCGGAAGTGATAATATTGATGTTTTTTTTGCTTCAAATCAACAAAGCGCAAATAATTTTTTAAATGGTAATCAATGGTATTATTTATCATTTTTTAATGGTGAGCAAAGTGTTAATAATCGTGTGCTACTTCAAATGGTAGATACTCCTCAGGATGGAAATCGTAGATTGTATATGACTTTCCAAAATTATAAAGATTTTAGAGATTTGGATGTGCATTTGAAAGTTTATGCTTTCGTAGAAAAATAAATTTAAATAAATCAATCAACATCATTATGAAAAAATATATTTTTTGTGCTTTGTTATTTTGTTTTTATTCTTGTGGTGAAAATTCTGATTACAAACAAAGGGAATTAGATTTAAAGGAAAGAGAATTAAAGCTGAAAGAAAAGGAATTGGAAGGGAAAAGCGAGAATAAACAAACTACAACAAATAATACTCAAACAACAAATTTAACAATTCCTAACAATCCTTTACAAACCATAAAAAGATGGGTAAGTAAAAATTATTATGGTAATGGACACAATGAATATTTATTTCTTGTTGGTATGAATACAGATGCGTTTTATTTTGTTTACTACTCCACATCTCAAAATAATTATATTGAATTAAAAACCCGCCCTATTTTTGATAAACCAAATATAGACGCAGATATGACATATTTTGTTAATTTTCCTGATAATTCAAGCTATGAATTGGTAGAATACAGAGATGGCTCTTTAATTTCAAAAGGAAATGGTTCAAAGCAAATGTTCAATAAATATTAATAACCCACAAACAAAAAAAATATCGTTTTTTTCTTTTTCCACAAAAATTGTCAGACAATCAAAACTCACCATTTTTGAGTTTTTTAAATCAGTTTCTTTTTTGGATTTTGCCATAAATTTTTTAATTGATAATTTTTTACTCAAAATTACAAAAAACAAAAAAACTTACCAAATTTCAAAAATCTGATAAGTTTTTAAACTAAAAAATAAAGTTTGTATTTTTTTATTTTTAAAATAAATTCTTTAAAAACACAACCAATTCATTTTTTCCTACACTTTGTTGTTCGCCTGTGGTCATATTGCGAACAGTAACGATATTTTTCTGAATTTCATCAGAACCTGCTATCACCACATACGAAATATTTTTTTCGTCAGCATATCCAAATTGTTTACCCAATTTTGAAGCATCAGGATAGATTTCGGTACGAATTTCAATATTTCTGCAAGCATTTGCCAAAGGCAAAATATAAGGCAAAGTTGTTTTGTCAAACTGCACAAAAAGCACTTGCGTTGTGTTGCCAACCGCCTCAGGAAATAATTTTAATTCTTCCAAAACCTCATACAACCTATCCACACCAAACGAAAATCCTACACCTGCCACATTTGGCAATCCAAAGGCACCTGTAAGATTGTCATAACGACCTCCACCGCTCACACTTCCCATTTGGACATTATTGATTTTTACCTCAAAAATCGCCCCTGTATAATACGACAATCCACGTGCAAGTGTCAAATCCCATTCAATAGAAAGGTTTTTTAAAAGGTCATTTATATCATTTTGGTTGGTAATTATTTTTAATAAATTAATAATTTCCTCCAAATCCGCAACGCCTTTTTTGCCTAATTCGCTATCAGAAAACGCATTTTTTATAAAATCAAGTTGCGAAATAAAATCTTGTTTTTGGGAAATAATGGGTTCAAGTTTTTGGATTTGGGTTTCTTCAAAGCCTCGTGATTGGAGTTCTTGGGCTACTTTTTCCCAACCAATTTTATCCAATTTATCCATTGCAACACACAAATCAACCACTTTATCCACACCACCAATATATTCCGCAAGCCCGCTTAGGACGAGGCGGTGATTGATTTTTATGGTAAAATCATTGAGTTTTAATTTTCCAAAAACTTCGTTTATCATCATCACAATATCAGCTTCACACACCAACGATTTAGTCCCTACAATGTCAGCATCACATTGATAAAACTCACGAAAACGCCCTTTTCCTGGTCTATCACCACGCCAAACGGGTTGGATTTGGTAACGTTTAAATGGCATTGTTATTTTACCGCTATTCATTGCCACAAACCTCGCAAAGGGTACTGTAAGGTCATAACGAAGTGCTTTTTCAGATATTTTGTTGGCAAATTTTTTTGAGCCTTCTGCAAGATTTTCAGGGGTTATTTTTTCTAAAAAATCACCTGAATTAAGAATTTTAAAAATAAGTTGGTCACCTTCTTCGCCATATTTGCCTGTGAGAACATCAAGGCGTTCCATTGATGGTGTTTCTAAGGGTTGAAAACCATATTTTTCAAATGTTGATTTTATATTTTGAAAAATATAATTTCGTTTTGCAACTATTTCAGGTGTAAAATCTCTTGTTCCTTGTACTAAATTTGGTTTCATTTTTTTTATACGATAATTTTTCTAATCAAAATAATAATAAATCTTGCCTGTTTTTTCTATTTCTTCTAATTTTATTTCACAAAAACCTTTTTTTGCCAAATTTTCTAAACAATCTGTGGCTTGCTCTATGGTCATTGACGTTTTAATAATTAAATCTTTTACAGAAAGTTTATTATCTGAATGATATGCCAAACGGATAATATCTTCATAAGTTGTTTGAATTTCTGTTTTTGGATTATTTTCTGAGGAACTTTGAATGTTCTCTTTTTTTTGCTCCAATAAAAGTTCAATGCGTTCTTTTGCTGTTGATTCTGATGTCTTTTGCAATAATTCTTTTTTTGATAATTCCAATGTTGGTTTATCTTCTGTTGAAGATTTTAATGTTATCACACGAACAAGGATAAAAACAACACAACCAAGAAGCAAAACACCAAATAACATATATATATAAAATAATTAATCAAAATAATAATAAATCTTGCCTGTTTTTTCTATTTCTTCTAATTTTATTTCACAAAAACCTTTTTTTGCCAAATTTTCTAAACAGTCTGTGGCTTGTTCTATAGTTAAAGGCGTTTTAATGATTAAATCTTTTACAGAAAGTCTATTACCCGAATAAAAAGCCAAACGGATAATTGCCTCATCAGTTATTTCAAATTGAATTGTTGGATTGTGTTCCAATAAATTTTGAAAATCCTCTTTTTGTTGTGTCAATAACTCTTGAAAATGTTTTTGTTGTTGCTCCAATAAAAGTTTAATATGTTTTTTTTCGTTTGTTTTTATTTTTCTCTTTATTGTTTTTTCTTTTGGCAATTCTTCCTTTAATGGTTCTTCTTTTGTTAGTGTTCAATAAATATTAATTTGTCGGTTGTCTAAACCTATAAGGTTTTTAAAACCTTATAGGTTTAAACGAAAATAAATGATAATGTCAGACATTTTAACGTTTATTGAATATTAGTTCTAAAACTGGTTTTTTTTTGATTGAAGATTCAAATGTTACAAGCGTAACAACCGAAAAAACCACACTCGAAACAATAAACATAGTAGCTAATACTTCCATAAAAAGTTTTTAATCAAAATAATAATAAATTTTACCAGAATTTTGAACTTCATTTAATCTGATTTCACAAACACCTTTTTGAGCCAAACCTTCCAAACAATCTTTTGCCTGTGCAGAACTTAATTTTGTTTGTGTAATTAAATCTTCTACACAAAGCCTATTATTAACTGATGTTACGCAACGTATGTGTTTTTTTATAAAATTAGAATATCTATAACTCAAAGTACAAAAGTATTTTGAAATAACCAAATAAGAGTTTTTAATTTTTTATAAAAATTCAAAATATCGTAA
>JAAFIN010000293.1 GCA_013297825.1 Cytophagales bacterium | reverse complement strand
CTTTCACCTATGACCAAATCGCCATTTTCTATTTTTAAATCAAAATTTTCGTCCAATAAAAAATCAAAAACTTTCATAGGAATTAGGATTATTGTTTAATTTTTTCATTTTCCAAATCATTTTTTTGTGTAAGTGTCAAATTCTGTTGCGTGAAAGGTGGTATTGCTGTGCCTGTATTTCCTTGTGAGTGCGTATGTGTATGCGATTTATAACTTGTCATTAAAGCATTTAATTTATTTTCAATATTATTTAATTTGGTAATCAAGTCATTTATTTTGACCATTCCGCCCAAATCACCATTATTAAAAACAATTTTATCACAATTAAAAATTACATTTTCTATTTCGCTCACCATTGCCACAAATCCTGTTACAGCATTATCCATTATCACATACACAAAACTGTTTTCTTTTGGTATCAAGATAAAACCCTTGTTTTCTGCTTCAGTATCAGGACAAAGTCTTACGTCCAGCAAGTCCGCATCTCCGTTGGTAGGTGATACTTTGCACAAAAATTTAGTATCATCTACTTCAGTCGCAATACCTAATACTACATTGTCTGAAGGATTAGGTACATTTATTAGTCTTTCTAATGTTTCTTTGATGTTCATAAAGTAATTTTTCCTGATACCTGATTCCTGACACCTTTTTTTAACCTACTTTTTTATCAAGTTCTATTTGCTGACGATAGCCATCATTTACGGTCAAGGTTCTTTCTACTGATTTTATAAGGTATTTGCCATTTCTATCAGCAATTATTCTATCTTTTAGAATTGCATAATCTCCGTGTCTTATCATTGGGAAGCCAAAAGTTTTAAATTTTCCTACAAATCCTGTAAATCGCAATTTTTCTACTTCTCTTTTTGCAGTTTCCCTCAAAGCATTTTCATTCAAATTATAAAAGTGCATTGTTCTTTGTCCGCTTTCTCCGCTTGGGTCGCCTTCTTCTATTTCTATTTTTTGGTTGGTTGGCAATATACTAATTGCCTTAATTTTTATTTTTACATCTTCTTTATTCTGAAAATTAAGGTCTGAACTAATAATATTTTTTTGAAAATGATAAACTCCTGTTTTTCTTTCGTTTTCGTCTGTGCGTGAAAAAGTACTTCCCACAAATAATTTTCCGTCCCTTATCCACGAATAAATGCTATACGTTTTTTTCAATTCATCTAAAATCATTGCAATAGTTGCTTTGCTAATGCGAAATTGCCCAAGCACAATATCAGGACACGAAAAAGGAAAATCTTTTGGCATAATATCACCCAAAAGCTGTTTGAGGCTTACACTTCTATAACTTTTTTTGTCAATGGTTATCTGTTTGAGTTTCCACATTGCATCTTCACATTCCAAAGTTACAGGCGTGCCTGTGCCAATTCGTGCCACATAACCCTCAAAAATTGTTTCTAATTCGTTGTCATAACCTACTTCTATTTTTATGGGCATACCTACTTTGAGCAAAGTTTCTTTGCCATCACCATTGGTAAGCGGTTTGTTTTCCCAGCTTAATTTGCGAGGAATTACGACTTTTGCGGTATCAGTCAAATTTTCATAATTGGATTTTATGCCAATTTCTGTGCAGAAATTAAGCACGTACTTGTCAATGGTTATTTTGCTGATGACTCTGAACATAGTATTTATTTTAACGCTTGGAGAGTTTTAGAACTCTCCAAGCGTTGTTAATCTTCTTCATTTTTTAGCCTGATTTCAACAGGTGTATCTGAAACACAATTTATTTCGTATTTTTGCATATTGAAAAATCCTCCGCTATCTGGCATATTAAAACTTTCTATCACAATGTCATAAATGCCATAAGTATCATTCAATACTTTGCTTTTTACACTCAAAGAAGCACTACTTTTGAATACTTCCACAAGTTTTTTCATTTCTGCAAAAGGAAAATCATTTGGGATTTCTGAACAAATAACACCTTTTATATTTATTTGGAAATCGCCATCACTTATAAACTCTTTTATATCGCCTCCAAGCCCTTGAATTGCGGTTTTTACAATATTTTTGGACATTGAAACTTCAAATAAAGCACATTCTAACAAAAGTCCTTCATATTCAACTCTGTTGCCTTTTTCGTCATAATAAAATCCATCTTCCACCAGCAATTCCCCAAAAATAGGTGTCCCAAAGCGTGAAGTATATTCACTTTTTGGGATATTAACTTCTTGATTTGGGTAAGGATTGCCATTTTTATCTTTCAATGGTTCGCCCATATTTGCCCTAAAAATACTTTTTTGCAAATATTCTAAACCAAAATTTCTAAGCACCAAATAAGGATTAGGGCTTGCGATACGCAATACGTTGGCAGGAATGGGAATATTAAATTTTTCCATACGTTACTTTTAGTACATTGTTTCAAAATCTCTTACCGAACCTATCAAAGCCTCACGAACCGCATCATTTAATTTCTGTTTGAGTTCTGGAGTTATTTCTGAAGTAGTGCCTACGTGAATTTCTAATTTTTGAATGCCTCCCAAAGTATTGATGTTGGCAGTGATATTTTTTGCCTGCCTGGTGTCGCCCTCTACGCCAAAAGTACCAAGAGAAAGTTTATCTTTTCCACCTTTCAAAGTTTTCTTTTCGTCAGGTGTCATATATTCTTTCATATTTTTGAACGCATCAAATTTATTGCCTGTGCCAAGAATGGAAGTTTCTTTTTTTGTATTTTCTTTTTGTCTTTCGTTATCTGCCAACATTCCCATTTCACCTCTTTTTGTAATATCATCTTGTTTGCGAGCTTCTTCACGTTCAGTTACTGTTTTTTGTTCTGCTTCGTCTTTTAATCTTTTTTCTTTGTTCAAAACACCCATCCATTCCAAACCTTCACGAATTTTGGTAATAAGCCAAGTTACATCTTCAATAACCATATTTACCATTTTTGACATTTCGCCAAAAACACTATTTACCACATTGCGGAAAGGCTCAAAAGTATCATAGGCATACACCAACGCTGCACCAAGTGCCATAATTCCCAACACAATAAGCATAACAGGATTTATACTCATCAAAAAATTAGTAACTGCCAAAATTCCATTGAAAATCATAGTTATACCATTCAACAATCCGATTGTAGCTACAGAAGCCAGCATATTAAAATTCCATAATGCGTACATTCCTGCAAGCGTGCCTATGACTGGAATAAGTAAATTTGATTTATCATAAAACCATTGAAAAAGCGGTTGAACGGTGCCAAAACCTGACTTCAAAACCTCCAAACTTGCAGTAATTCCAAACAAAGCACCATTTACCAAAGGCAAAACCAAATCACCAAGTTGTATAAAAATTGCTTTGAATTGGTTGCTTGCTTGCGTAAAATCATCAATGGTATTACCTGTAAATTGCAAAGTTTTATCTGTTTCGCCTGTTGCTCCTGACATTCCTTTCATCATATCAGTAAGTTTAGGGACATCTTGCATAAGCAAAGAAAAACCTGCACCAGCTTCCATATCAAATTCAAGTTTTTTGAATGATTCAAGCCTTTTTACTGCGTCCATTTTCCCAAAAGCCTTGTTCATATCAGTAGCGATTGCAGTCATTGGTCGCATTTTTTTCTCACCATTTTCACCCAACTCAAATATTTTTACGCCTAATCGCTCAAGGTTTGCAATTTTGTCAGGGTCACCAAGTGGCTTCATCATATTTTTGAGGTAAGTAGTAGTTTGTTCTACTGAAATACCTTTACTTGTAAAATATGCGAAACTTCCTGCCATTTCCTCAAATGAAATACCTAATCTTTTTGCATCAGGCAATATTTGGGGCATATATTTAGCCAAATCGCCAAATTCAGCTTTACCCAAATTTTTGGTTTTCATTAACACGTCCATTGCATAATCCGACTTCATACCATTGTAATTGGCAAGAATAGCAGCACCAGCATCAGCCACAATGTTAATATCTGTAAAACCAGCTTTGGAGGCTTTCAAAGAACTTTCAAAAATCTCCATTGATTTTTTGGAATCACCCACTGCAGAAACAATTTTTTCAAAAGCACTTGGTACTTGTGCCAAATCTACATTAGAAGTTTTCCCAAGTGTAATAAGTTGGTTTTTCAGTTTTTCTAATTCAACAGGCGAAACTTGCAAAGTGCTATTGATTTTTGCCATACCTTGTTCAAAGCTCGCAGCCATAGAAGTAGCTCCAGAGAGTGCCAAACTACCTGCAACAATCGGATTAGCTACCAAACCCAAAGCAGGCACCGCCATTATTGCATCATTTTTTAGTTTGGTTAATGGGTTTGTATTTGTACCCATAGTTTCCAACTTTTGTAATTCTTTTTGGGCTTGGCTAATTTCTTTATTCAATCCTTTTACAATACCAAAATCAGTAGCAGAGTTTCTATTTTGTGTAAGCGTATCAATTTTTTGCCTTAATTGGTCAATAGAATTGCGAGCTGTACTAAAACCTGACATATCAAATTTGAACGCAGATTTTAATTTATCTTGCAAAGAATTAAGCCCAGCTAAGGTATTTGATTTTAGTTGTTCAAATTTTGAACTAAATAAATCATTCAAATTAATATCTACTGCGTACATAATTTATTGAAATCTTGCGGTGTTGAGAACGTCATAATTTTTTTGTAGCCATTGTGCTTTGTGCCAAAGGTCAGCCCATTGTTCGTCAGAGAGTTGATTGGGGTCTATTTTAAAAGTATATTGAATGAGGGCATCTTTCTTGCGAATGATGTCCTCATATTCACTTTCATTGATTGCCCAATCTTCTACAACTTTTTTAGTTCGCCAATTTTTACAGACATCAGTCCTTGCATACTTGCGAGGGCAGAAAGTATATTGTCTTCGCTTCTTATGCGGTCATCACCTTCAATCCAAGCATCATTGAGGATAATTTCATTTGCTTGTAATGGGTCTATTGATGCTCTGGACATACTTGCAGACAGTGCTTGTCGTGATGGTTTTTTAAGGAACGCAATCAAAGGTTCGTCTGTTTCATCATCAGGAATACTAAGGATATAAACGGTTTTTATTCCAAGTTTTGTTTTGAGTTCTTTGACTCTTTGCTCTTGTGTTTCTACAATTATATTTGTAGTTGTGATTTCATTATCAGGTTGTCCGTTGTCAGTATTTTGGGTTTCTTTTGCCATAAAAAAAGATAAAATTAAAAATTAGTTTTTCCAAAGAATATGAGAAACGATAAGGTCGTGTTGTACTTCTATTTTTTTATCACCTTGTTTTACTTCTCTTTTGTTGCCCATAAATTCGCAATTTTTGATAATATGAGTGGTAAGTATCGTTCCTGTAGCATCTAAAAAAGTTACCAACACATCAAAAATAGGAATAAGCGTAATATCACCTTCTGGTGCAACATCAGCCAATTTTTGGCTTTCTTCTGCATACAAAGTAATAGATGCTTTTGCGGTGTAATTGCCTACACCTCTTGATACAGGCATACCACCAGCCCCAAAATTATTTTCTTTT
>JAAFIN010000292.1 GCA_013297825.1 Cytophagales bacterium | reverse complement strand
GGTATGTGCAAATGATTTTCAATGGCATAACCTGCCTTTAAATTACTTCCACAATCACTAACAATGTAATCTATGGGGTAATTTTCATTTACTTTTTTCAATATTTTACCAATATCTTCTCCTTTCCAACTATTGCTCATTTCCATAGATAATACACGCATTTCTTTTAAGGTTAAACTTTCTTTAAAATGAAGTTTTGAGCTGGGAATACCCAACACCAATAATACTTTTTCCCCTCCAATGCTTATACTTTCATCCACAAATGTAACCCATTTTTCATCACTTTTTTTATGGGACACTGACCTGTAATATCCCATTTTACAAGACCAATTTCTGATGGTTGTGTAACTTGGAACATTTTGTAATTCCATTTTCAAACAACCAAACATCGCAAATAATGTATGAACACAACCTCGAAAACTATTTGCCCCATAACCTAAAAATTTAACACAAAATAAAACTATCAAAATGTTATATTGATGCCCTTTCGCTTTTTTATGACTGGTTAATAAATTTGGCGTTTCTTGAGAAACTGTTGAAGTTGTTGAAACTTTTGAAGACGCTTTTAGTGAAGTTTTTAACACTTTTATTTCAGTTTTATACCTCAGTTCTTTTTGTTCAAATTTTAGTTTTAAGTTTTTTCTGCTTGTTTCAAGTTCTTTAATTTTTTTATTTTTTTGGATAATAACTTTGCTTCTTGTTTTTGCTTTGTCTTTCCAAGTTTTTGTATTAGTTTTGTTACTGTTTAACAACATAATTCCTTTTTTATTTTTAAGTTTCTAATACAAATATAGGGGGAATTTTTTTTATTCCTTTTAAAAATTCTGAACAGCCCACCTTTTGGGTTCTTATGTCTTTTTATAAATTTTCTTTGAATTAAAAATTAACTAAAAAATTAGTTGAAAAATGATTCTTTATAAAAATTTATGAAAAATTGATATAATATTAGATGTTTTCATATTTTTTTGTTATTATTGTTTTTTAAAAAATATAAGTTTTTTTTCTAATTCTTATATAAATTTTGATTTTCTTTTTTTTATAAAAATATTATTCTATAAAAATATGAGCTTAAAAAATATTGTTTATTTACTTATTGCACTTGCAGGAGTTTATTTTGGTTTTAAAATTCTTGGTATTGTTGGAAAACTCCTTTTTTGGGGTGCTATTATTGGTGCTGGTTATGTAGGATACAGGGTAATATCAGGTGTAGAAGAAAATAAAAAAATTAATAAATAAAAATAAATGTTGAATGGTAAATGCTGAATGATAAATGAAACAGCCAATTACTTTTAGTATTTAGGAATTTTATGGAACATTCTATTTTGTTCAAAGAGGCAACTATTGATGATATTTCTGTCATTCAATCACTTGCTTATAAGATTTGGCACGAATGGTACATTGTGATTATTACCAAACATCAGATTGATTATATGCTTGCTGACAGATACAGCGAGGAAAGCCTTTATGCCCAAATGACGTTGGAAAATCAATTATTTACGTTGGTTTATGTGGATAATGTGCCTTTGGGTTATGCGTCTGTGAATACTACTGATGGAAAATCATATTTTTTGCACAAATTTTATTTAGATACTTCTCTACATCAAAAAGGAGTATCTAAAAAACTATTGCAATATTTAGAACAAAAATATTCGCCTGAAACGCTTACTTTGCGTGTAAATCGTTGCAATTATAAAGCAATTAATTTTTATTTTAAAAATGGATTTTTTATCCAAAAAGTTGATGATTTGGATATTGGAGAGGGCTATAAATTAGAGGATTTTGTGATGGAAAAACATTTTAATTAAAATAAAAAAACAATCAAAAAGAACAATCAAAATAAAATTTGGTTGTTTTTTTGTTAAATTTTTTAGAATAAAATATAAAAATTGATAAAAAACGCCAAAATATCAAACCTTGAACTTTAAACATTAAACCTTAAACTTTTTGAACTTTATAATAAGTCGTACCGACAATATAGGTGATGTAATGGTTACTTTGCCACTTGCAGGTTTTTTGAAAGAAAAATATCCTGATGCTAAAATTGCGTTTATTGGCAAAAAATACACAAAAGCACTTATTGAAACTTCCCAAAATGTAGATTTTTTTTGGGACAAAGAAGAAATTTTAAAAAATCCTCAAATCATAAATGATTTTAAGGCTGATATAATTTTGTTTGTATTTCCTGATAAAGACATTGCAAAACTTGCTTTAAATGCCAAAATTCCCACAAGAATAGGCACAGCACACCGTTTGTGGCATTGGTGGTATGCTAATAAAAGGGTATTTTTTAGCAGAAAAAAATCAGATTTACACGAAAGTCAATTAAATTTTAAATTATTAAAACCATTGGGCATTGATATAATCCCAACATTTGAACAAATTATAAATTGGTATGGATTTTCTAAAATAAAACCTTTTCCACACATTGAAAATTTGGTTTCAAAAGATAAACTTTCCATTATTTTGCACCCAAAATCCAAAGGAAGTGGCAAAGAATGGGGTTTAGAAAATTTTTATCAATTAGCCAAAAACCTTGAAAATGATACACAAATAGAGATTTTTATCACAGGTGTACAAACAGAAGGCGAGCTTATTATGCAAGAAAAACCTGAAATTCTTACTTTAAAAAATGTAAAAAATTATACAGGCAAATTTTCTTTGGAAGAAATGGTTTTTTTTACCCAAAAATGCGATATTTTGTTATCTGCGAGTACAGGCACATTGCATATTGCATCTGCGTTGGGCATCAATGCGTGGGGAATTTTTCCGCCTTTGCGACCTATTCACCCTGCACGTTGGCAACCTATTGGCAAAAATACTTTTACTTTTGTAAAAAATACAGATTGCAATAAAAACGACTTATTACTTTGCAAAAAATCAAATATTTGTGCTTGTATGCAAAGTATTAGCGTTCAAGAAGTGGAAAATAAAATTAGGGAATTAGGAATTAGGAATTAGGAATTAGGAATTAGGAATTAGGAATTAGGAATTAGGAATTAGGAATTTATACAAAATATTTTTTAATTATCCAAATTTTATTTTAATTATTTAAAAAATAATTTATTAATTTATCAATTTTAATTGTATTTAATTCCTAATTCTCAATTCTTAATTCCTAATTATTTATTCACTGTTACACTAAGGCGTTTTACCTGAAAATTTTTGTCCAAACCTTGATTTTTATTTAGCCATTCTTGGAATTTTGGTAAATCAATGACTTTAAAATTGTCTTTTTCTGTAAGAATTGGTTTTGCAAAAGGTTTTGTGGAAAAAATCACATACACCAAATTAGAAACAGGCGAGCCATCTTCTTGCGTTTGCATTTCATATTCATCAACTAATGGATAATCTGCAAAATAATTGCGGTGTTTTGGCGAAAATAACAAATATTCTTTGTCTGCATCAACAGGAACTACGCTCTCATAAGTATCTTCCATTTGGGAATAAGGGAGAAGTCTATGCACCATACCATCTTCCAACATAAACACACTCAAATAACCTTTGGACGCAGTTTTGAAGTACAAATACATACTTTCCTGATGTTTGAATTGTCCTGTGTTGCATTTTTGAGGCTCACTACAATTATATGTAAAAGTTTCAAAATCAACCCTTGTTTCTTGGATTTTTCTTGCTTTTCCTTTTACCTCACATTCAAGCCAAATTTCTTGTTTTTCGCCTTTATCTCTGATGCTAAAACGTGTTTTAGGAAAACCTGAATCATCACTTACCCATTCGCCTTTTACGAGTGTATTTGAAACTTCATTGAGGCGTGTGGTGGTCATTACGCTTGCACCGCTTACTGATTTGGTTTGTGTGTTGATGCCCTGAATGATAGAATACCCAAATTCATCGCCCATTGCTTGAATTTTGGCAGCTTGTATGGCTTTTTCTTTCATACTATTTTGGGTATAATCACCTTCCATAAGTACCTCTATTTTGGCAGAAACACGTATTATTTTTTCTTTTTCTCTTTTTTCTTTTTTATCTTTTTTGTCTTGTGCAAAAGAATTATTTAATAAGATTGATGTTGATAAAATCAATATCAAGCACATTACGCCTAAAAATTTTTCAAAAATTTTCATATAATTAAAGCCCTAAATGTAGGACTGTTAAATTGTAAAAAAAAAGTTATTTAAACCCAAATATTATACTGTCTGAATTTCATTTTTTGTGTTTTTCAGCCCTTAGGGAGTTGCCAAAAAATGCCAAAAGGCAATTTTTTTGACAACGCCCTAAGGGATAAAACGCTCTTTATTAAAATATTAGGGGAATTTTTGTTAAAAATGTTTTTTATTCAAAACTTAATACAAAATGGTGAATAATGAATTATGTATTTTAATTCACCATTCACCATTCATAATTCACCATTTAAAAAAATTATTTTTTCTCCTCATCACCTGAGCGTTTTCTTGGGTTGATATTCAAGATATCATCAAGTTGTTTGCCAAGTTCATCAGATTCTTTTTCAAGTTCTTTTTTGATGATTTTTTGAGCAATTTTCATTGCTTCTTCTTGGTTGTAGAAAATTTTTACTTCTACTTGTACGTTAGTTTTAGCACCAGCAACAGGACGACCTTTTTTATCTACTTGGTCAGAAACATCACGATATATTTTGTAACCTGTAATAACTTGGTTAAGTTCTGCTTGAATAAGCGTTTTACTATTAGAAACCGTTTTGTCCAAAGTATTAGCAGTTTTTTGGTCTATTTGGTCGTTGGCACGTTTTGTTTCAATAAGTTCAGAAACTTTTGCACCCAAAGCACCTGCAAGTTCGTTGCGTGCTGCGGTCATTGCAGCTTGGTCGCCTGCTGATTTTGAGCCAGAAGTTGCGTTACCTGTTGCGATAATATACATAGGCGTTCCGTTAGGATTTGTAGCAAGTTCATATTCCCAAGCTCTTTCAAATGCCTTTGCCATTGGAATACTACCTGGAGGCACATCCCAACCTTGTTTTTCACGTTTTTTGGCTTCTCTGTTAGCGATTTTTATGGCTTTAAGGTCTTTGTTACGAACATCTTTTTTTTGAGCGAATGATTGGGAACTTACAAATAAACATAAGATTAAACCCACGATAATTGATATTTTTTTCATTTGGAAAGAAATGTTTTTTTTAATTTAAAAAATTTTGTTTGTTTAAATAAAGATATTCTAAAAAAAGTGTTTTGTTACAAGTTTTTTAAAAAAATGTTTTTTTTGTTGTTAATGAAAATTTAATGATGAATAAAATAGCCAAAGTCTGAAGCAGGATTTACAGGATTATAAGATTAGCAGGATTGAACAGCCAAAGTCTGAAGCAGGATTTACAGGATTATAAGATTAACAGGATTGAACAGCCAAAGTCTGAAGCAGGATTTACAGGATTATAAGATTAGCAGGATTGAACAGCCAAAGTCTGAAGCAGGATTTACAGGATTATAAGATTAACAGGATTGAACAGCCAAAGTCTGAATCAGGATTTACAGGATTAAAAGATTAACAGGATTGAACAGCCAAAGTCTGAAGCAGGATTTACAGGATTAT
>JAAFIN010000291.1 GCA_013297825.1 Cytophagales bacterium | reverse complement strand
GCAGGAAGGTCTTTGATTTCGTAATTTTCTATTTTTTGGTATTCCAATTCATTGAGATATTGCCCACCAATTTTTACAGTGCCTTTTTCGCCAAAAATTGTAAGAGAGCCTTCCATATTTTTTTGAAAACTATTAACAGTATAATTGATAGTTCCCAAAGCACCATTATAAAATTCTAAGGCAATTACGCCATTATCTTCAAATTCTATAATGCCCTGATGAGCAGAATTTTTGCCAAAAGCAGATACTTTTTTGACATCACCCACTATCCAATACAACAAATCTATGAAATGACTAAATTGTGTATAAAGTGTGCCACCGTCCAATTCTTTTGTGCCTTTCCAAGAATTTTTGTAATAATTTTCGTCCCTGTTCCAAAAACAAGAAAGTTGTATGCTGTAAATATTGCCTAATTTTCCTTCGTCAATAATTTTTTTGATTTCAGCAACAGGCGGATTAAAACGATTTTGTTTGACAATAAAAAGACGTTTATTCGCTTTTTCTGCTTCTTTAATCATTTCGCCACAATCTTGAACAGAGATTGCCATAGGTTTTTCACAAAGTACGTGAAAACCTGCTTTGAGGGCTTTTATCGTGTGTGTAGCGTGCAGACCATTAGGCGAACAAATAGCCACTACATCAATATTTTTTTCATTTTTTAGCAAATCTTCTATGGTAAAATACGCATTTGCTTGATATTTATTTGCCAAATCATTGGCTTTTTGGTGGTCAATATCGCAAACAGCAACAAGTTTTCCATTGTTGTTGATGTGTTCTGCGTGTCGTTGGGCGATTCTGCCACAACCTATGATAGCAAAATTAATTTGGTTCATTTTTTAGGGTAATTTTTTTGCAAAGGTAATATAAAAATTTAACCTAAAAAAAAACACATTTGAAAGGGAAAAATGTCAGGAAAACATTTTTTTTATTTTTAAAAATCTGTTTTAATCCGTAAAATCTGTGTTGTCTGCGTGCCAAAAGATAACATTAAAAATAATAAAAACCTTTACAAACAGAAATTTGCAAAGGTTTTTTGTTTTAGTATAATTTTTTTTATAGCGGTTAATTTTTTGGTGCGAAATTTTTTTTTACAACATTAAATATAAAAATTCATTTATTTTTGTAAAAAATAAAAACCTTAAACTTTTGGATCTTTAAACTTTTTAAACTTTTTTTATGCAACAAAAACGCACCGAATTATCAGAATTAGGAGAATTTGGCTTAATAAATCGCCTCAAAACATATCTCCCTGCACAAAATTATCACGCAAATACCATCACAGGCATAGGTGATGATTGTGCTGTTTTGGACAATGGTGGTGATGAATATACATTGATTACAACTGATATTTTGGCAGAAAATATCCATTTTGACCTTGCATACACGCCCCTTGTGCATTTGGGTTATAAAGCGGTAATTGTCAATCTTTCTGACATAGTGGCAATGAATGGCACACCGCAACAGATTACGGTGAGTGTGGCATTGAGCAATAGATTTTCGGTGGAGGCAATAGAAGAATTTTATAAAGGCATCAAAATAGCTTGCGAAAATTACAAAGTGGATTTGGTGGGAGGCGATACAACTTCATCCAAAAGCGGTTTTTTTATTTCAATTACTGCCATTGGAAAAGTAAAAAAAGATAAAATCGTGTATCGCAATGGTGCTAAAATAGGTGATATTGTTTGCGTAACAGGTGATTTGGGTGGTGCATTTTTGGGTTTAAAATTATTATCTTGGGAAAAAGAGGTTTTTTTGGCTAATCCTGAAATGCAACCAGAACTTACAGGCAAAGAATATCCTTTGCAACGCCAACTTAGACCAGAAGCTCGCTTAGATATGGTGTTAGAATGGGGAAATTTGGGCGTAAAACCTACCGCAATGTTGGATATTTCTGATGGATTGGCTTCTGAAATATTGCATATTTGCGAACAATCACAGGTTGGGGCATTTATTTTAGAAGAAAATTTGCCTATTGATACCGAAGTATTTAATACCGCAGTAGAACACAATTTACCTCCTATTACGTGTGCAATGAATGGCGGAGAGGATTATGAATTGCTTTGCACATTTTCTCCACAAGATTTTGATAAAATTCGCAAAAAGATGCCTGACCTTACCGCAATAGGCGTGATAAAAGAAAAAGAACTTGGTGCGATTCTCCAAACCAACTCAAAAGAGCAAGTAAAAATCACTGCACAAGGTTGGAAACATTTTTAAAATTAAAATTCTTATTTTTTTTCTTATTTTTGCAAAAAAACAAAAAGTTTAAGGTTTAAAAAGCTCAAAGTTTAAGGTTCAAAAAGTTCAAGGTTTAATTTGTATTTAATCTTGTTAATCCTTAAATCCTGAAAATCCTGTTTCAGACTTTGGCTGTTTTATTCCTAATTCACAATTTATAATTCATAATTAAAAATAAATGGGCTTACAATGTGGGATAGTAGGTTTGCCAAATGTAGGCAAATCAACCCTTTTTAATGCTTTGTCAAGTGCAAAAGCAACCGCAGCAAATTTTCCTTTTTGTACCATAGAACCTAATGTAGGTATGGTCGTAGTACCTGATACAAGGTTAGACAAACTTGTAGAACTTGTTAGTCCGCAAAGTATTGTGCCAACCACAATGGAATTTGTGGATATTGCAGGACTTGTAAAAGGTGCAAGCAAAGGCGAAGGTCTTGGTAATAAATTTTTGGCAAATATTCGTGAAGTTGATGCTATTGTTCACGTAGTAAGATGTTTTGAGGACAATAATATTATCCACGTAGAAAACAGAATTAACCCTGTTTCGGACAAGGAAGTGATAGACACTGAACTTCAACTGAAAGACTTGGACACCATAGAAAAACGCATTTCTAAAACAGAACGTTCTGCAAAATCAGGTGATGTAAAAGCAAAAAAAGAAATGGAAATTTTGACCAAAATCCAAGAAACTTTGGTACAAGGCATCAATGCACGTAGTGTGGAATTTGACGCAAAAGACGAAGATACACAAAGGCTTTTGAAAGAATTAAGCCTTTTGACACAAAAACCTGTAATTTATGTTACAAATGTTGATATAAATTCTCTCCAAACAGGCAACACACACACACAAGCATTAGAAAATGCTATAAAAGGCGAAAATGCACAAGTTGTGAGGCTTTGTGCGAGTTTGGAAGCTGAAATCGCTGAATTGGGTGATGTAGCTGAAAGAAAAGAGTTTTTGGCAGAATACGGTCTTACAGAATCAGGTTTGGACAAACTTATTCACGCTTCGTATTATTTGCTTAATCTTATCACATATTTTACTGCTGGTGTCAAAGAAGTGCGTGCTTGGACTATTCGCAAAGGTTGGAAAGCACCACAAGCTGCAGGTGTGATTCACTCTGATTTGGAGCGTGGTTTTATTCGTGCAGAAGTTATCAAATACAATGATTATGTGCATTACAAAACCGAAGTTGCGTGCAAAGAAGCTGGTAAAATGTCGGTAGAAGGCAAAGATTATACGGTAATTGATGGTGATATAATGCACTTTAGACACAACAGCTAATGGTAAATGTTGAATGGTAAATGGTGAATGAAACAGCCAAATTCAATGTTAAATGATAAATGTTGAATGATAAATGAAACAACCAAATGCAATAATGAATGGAACAGCCAAATAAAAGCAGGATTTTTAGGATTGAATACAAATTTACAGGATTAAAAATAAAAATTTTATTCTGATTATTTTTAAAATAATTAGAATAAAATTTTTAAAATTAAAATTTTATTTGTATAAATTCATAATTCATTTTAAGATAAAATCTTCCTTGAAATTAATTCTTTCATAATTTCGTTTGTGCCTGCGTATATGCGTTGAACACGTGCATCAGCATAACCACGAGCCACCACATAATCCCACATATAACCATATCCACCGTGTAATTGGACACATTCGTCAGCTACTTTGCATTGAAGTTCTGAAAGTCGCATTTTTGCCATTGAGGCAGTTGCACCATCACATTTGCCTTCGTTGTGAAGTTCTACGCATCTGTCCATAAACACACGAGCTATTGCAACGTCAGAAGCAAGTTCTGCAAGCTTGTATTTGGTATTTTGAAATTCAGATACTTTTTTGCCAAATGCTTGCCTTTCTTTTACATAGGCAATCGTTGCATCAAGATAGGTTTCTGACAATGCCACCGCAGAAAGTGCAACAATAAGACGTTCTTGTGCGAGTTCGGTCATCATATAACCAAATCCTTTGCCTTCTTCGCCTATTAGGTTTTCTTTTGGAACTTCTACATTATCAAAAAACAATTCACAAGTATCTTGTGAATGTAAGCCTATTTTTTGAAAAGGTTTTCCTTTGCTAAATCCTTTCATTGTACTATCCACAATCACCATACTTGTACCTTTTGCACCGAGTGCTGGATTGGTTTTTCCTGCAACTACCACCACATCACTCAAATAACCATTTGTGATAAATGTTTTTGAGCCATTTAGTAAATAATGGTCGCCTTTGTCAATGATACTTGTTCGCATACCTTGCAAATCACTTCCTGCACCTGGTTCGGTAAGGGCGATTGCACAAATATATTCGCCACTTATCATTTTGGGAACGTATTTGTGTTTGGCTTTTTCGGTGCCATAATGCAATATATAAGGTGCAACAATGTCAGAGTGTAAAGGATAACCCACCGCAGGCCCTCCAAAACCTGTTCTGCTTATCATTTCGCAAAACATTGCATTGTATCTAAAATCATTGATGCCCAATCCGCCATATTCTTCTGGTGCTTGTATGCACAAAAAACCTGCTTCACCAAGTTTTCTCCACGATTCACGTGAAACTTGGTGGTCTTTTTCCCATTGTTCGTGGTAAGGGATTATTTCTTTTTGGGCAAAATCACTGATTGCTTGCCCAAACATAAGATGTTCCTCTTGATAAATAGTGCGTGGAATGAGATTTACGCTTTGAAATTCGCTTGTAGCAGTTTGTATGCCCATTTTTTTAATGATGAATTATAAATTATGAATTATAAATTATGAATTATGAATGAAACAGCTTAATTCAAATGTATTTTACCTTAAACTTTAAACCTTAAACTTTTTTATTTTTCACAAAAATACAATTTTTTATAAAAAAAATACAATGAATGTTCATTTTTCTAATGATTTTAATGCAGAAATATTTTTTGAATTTATGATTTTTGAACATAAAAAAACGCTTTTATTCTTGAAATAAAAGCGTTTTTTTGTAATTTTGCTTCAAAAAAATAAAAAATTATGGAAAACCACGAACAAGCCCAAGCAAATAAATTTGATAAAATCATCAAAGAAAATATTTTGCCAAGTGTGGTAATGCTTGTCAATCAAGTTTTACAGCTTGATATTGACATTCAAAACCTTTCAGATTTGCCTGAACAAATACAAACCACCATAGAACGTGAGCCTGATGTATTAAAAATGGTAAATTTCCCAAATGAACCACACAAAAATTATATTTTGCAAATTGAATTTCAAACATTGAATAATGATGAAATGCAACAAAGAATGATGGAATATTATG
>JAAFIN010000290.1 GCA_013297825.1 Cytophagales bacterium | reverse complement strand
TTTTCCATTTTTCCTATTATTGCCTCTATGAGTGTTTTGCTCTCCATAAATTTAAAAGTGTTTTTTATTATTGTTTAACAAATTTAACACTTTTATTTTTTTTTACAAAAATGATACGAAGTATTGAATTTAACTAAACATCTAAAAATTAGGATTTTTGCCAATGTTCAACAAAGGCAAAAATCCTAATTTTTTTACCTTTGTTGGTATTACCAAACGAAAAAACCTGTACCGTTGTTGTGTGTTTAGAAAAATGCAAGCACGATGCAAATATACATCTGCTACCCAAAAAAGCACAAAAGATAATATTATTACAAATGTAAAAGCATTTTTCGTCACCAACAACGCATTGCAAAGGCTTGTTCGCTGATAAGTTGTTGGTGGAAAAATGCACGTGAGCATTGGGAATTATAAAAGCATTAGGTTTTTATAAGGATTTTTGTGTTATTTTTGCAGTTGTAAAAGCATTTTTCTAACACCATAGGAATCAACGAAGAAAAAATTAAATATTTGGTAAAAATCTTTCATTTAAAGAACTCTAATACTTGTTATGCAAAATAAATTAGCCAAAGAAGAAATATTAAAAACTATTATAAATACTCCAACTGCTTGGGCTATACTTTTGATAGAACATTTGGAGAATATAAAACCAAAACTTGCTTTTAGTTGGTGTTTTTCTTTTATCAAAAATAGGGTAAAAAGGAGTAGATATTTTGATGTTTTTGATAATTATATACAAATTATGGAAAAAGTAGTTTATGAAACCCAAACTATTTTACCAATCAAAAGTATGGAATATTCACGAGAAATTTTTTTCTTAAACGAAAGCAAAGATATTTTTATAAGTGATTTATCTAATTTTTTTGCTTGTGAAGCATATTATTCAGGTGGACATTATGAATTATATAAAAAACACTTAAATTATATAGCTATGAATTTGAATTTTGATAAAGCAAGTAATATTTTTATTAATATTATAAATGAGGATTGTGTATATGCAGTTGATACTTACATAAAATTAGTAGATTAGTTTTTATCCTTTGTCGGTGTTACCAAGCGAAAAAAACTGCACCGTTGTTGTGTGTTTAGAAAAATGCAAGCACAATGCAATTATACATCTGTTACCCAAACAAACACAAAAGATAATATTATTACAAATATAAAAGCATTTTTCGTCACCAACAACGCACAGACAGGACTTGCTTACTGAGTTGTCGGTGACGAAAAATGTATTTAGCTTTGGAAATTATTTTTTACTTTTGTGCTTACATTTTTCTAAACACCGACAACGGAGAAAAAAAATAAGAATATGATTCATCCAAATGCAGAAACAGATTTTTTTTGTATTAAAAATAAAAAAACAAGCGAAGTTTTTTACTTTATAGACCCTGATACTATCTATAAAGGATTAGGTGTTTTATTCTATAAATTTAAAAGTGCAGAATATTTTTTTAAATATTCACATTTTTTAAATAAATTTTCTGATAAAAAATTGGAATATATGGTTCCAAATATGTCTTTAACAGAAATGGAAAAGTGGTGGGGATATTTACAAGAAGGTTTCGAAATAATAGATAAGATGATATTAAAAGATGAAAGTATTACTTCTGGTACAAGTGAAATAATTGATAATTTTTTTGGGAAAGATTTAATACCTTTAGATTTTGATTATGGTTATTATTGTGTAAAACCTGAATATACAGATGCTATTATTGGGGATTATCTTATTTTATCAGGCTGGCCTAATGGTTCAGATTTTTTTGATATAGGTGAAAACGATAATTACAGTGATTTCCGTGTTGTTGTTTTTAGTTTTTATCTTGATATAGAGCGTTATATTAATAAAATTAAATCTTTTATGGAATCTAAAGAGGGCTATGAATATGGCTTGAAAATAAGAGGCAAAGATGAATTTGATAGAATGTACCCCCCCCAGTTCTTCTAAGTGTTCGTAACCTAAAATGCGATAAAAAAGATGTCGTTATGCGAAGTATTTTACTTCGCATTAGTGGCATTGCGGTTTGCAACCGCACACGCCCAAAGGGCGAACTTGCAGAAGAATGGTATTACCATCAAACAATCTTAAAATATGTCCAATTATCGTTTTGACAATCTTGATGGGATTTATTTTGTTACTGTGGATATGATGATAGTTATTTTTGTGTGGTTGTTTTTCTGTAAGTTCGCCCTTTGGGCGTGTGCGGTTGAAAACCGCAATGCCAAAGCGTTGAAGTTGGAAACTTCAACGAACAACAGACTTAGAGGAACTGGGAAAAATATTTGAATTTAATGACATACATAAGAAAAAACTGTGATGATTTGGATTTTCATGAATTAGATGAATTTATTTTTAAGTAAATTCGCTTTTAAACAAAAAAACTATGAAACAAAATATGAATTTTGAGGAATGTAAAGTAGATAATATAATTGGAGAAACTATTCAACATGATAACTTAATATTTGAGAAAAGTCTGAAAGTTAAATGTTATCCCACAACACATTGGCAATGGCAAATTGTGAAAGCAAATGATAGACCTATTGTGTTAAAATGTTTAAACCCTTATTTCTATGAAATATTAGATAATTTTTTGGATTCTATGCTTTTCAATAAAAAAATCAATGTTGATTTACAATCACAATATATAAGATTTACAAAAGAAGCGAAAAATATTTCTGACGAAAAAAAATATGAATATTGGGCAAAAAATACTCTTTGTGGTTTTAGAACGGAAAAAATAATGACCTTTGGTATGCTTGTTGATTCATGGGGGAAATATATATTTCTTGATGAAACCCAAAAAATTAAGTTTTGGAAATCATACATTTGGGATATTATAAAAGAAACAAGCATTTTTGTAGATTCTGATGTAGATGAGCATTACGTTTTCTCAAAAGAATTATATGATTTTTGGTTGAGTAAAGAACCAAATATTGATTATTTTATTGAAGAGGCAATAAAAAACTCTACCCTTCTCACAAAAAAACTAAATAAAGATAAAGTATTTTTGTACCTAAAGAAACACATCCCTAATTTTCAAAATTTTGAAGTCATACCAAAACCTGAAATAAAACACTTTCATTATGTTGATTTTGACCGAGAAAAAATGCAATTTTTAAATTATGATGAAAAAAAAATTTGTTTTACGCTTTTTGGTGATGAAAACGAATATTTTTTTAAAACCCATACTGAAAATGGAAAAAATTGGATAATGCGAATGTTTTTTTGTTTTAAAGAACAATGCAAATTTTCATTTTCTTATCATCCAGAAACTTTTGAGGTGTTGGATATATTTGTATAAGAAAAAAGAAATGTATTTTTATCCTTTGTCGGTGTTACCAAGCGTAA
This sequence comes from Cytophagales bacterium, assembly GCA_013297825.1. Taxonomy (GTDB): domain Bacteria; phylum Bacteroidota; class Bacteroidia; order Cytophagales; family Microscillaceae; genus JAAFIN01. Next base: position 2,187 of record JAAFIN010000290.1, on the reverse strand, counting down.
AAATCTGACCAGTTCTTTGTCCTTTTTCACCTTTGTCGGTGTTACCAAGCGAAAAAATCTGCACCGTTGTTGTGTGTTTAGAAAAATGCAAGCACACTGAAAATATACATCTGCTACCCAAAAAAGCACAAAAGATAATATTATTACAAATGTAAAAGCATTTTTCGTCACCAACAACGCATTGCAAAGGCTTGTTCGCTGATAAGTTGTTGGTGGAAAAATGCACGTGAGCATTGGGAATTATAAAAGCATTAGGTTTTTATAAGGATTTTTGTGTTATTTTTGCAGTTGTAAAAGCATTTTTCTAACACCAACAACGGAGAAAAAAGTTTATGTTTGCATTTTTTTGAAATACGAAAATCTTGTATATCAGCAAAATATTCTTTTGTCCTTTGTCGGTGTTACCAAGCGAAAAAAACTGCACCGTTGTTGTGTGTTTAGAAAAATGCAAGCACACTAAAATTCTACCTCTGTTACTCAAAAAAGCACAAAAGATAATATTATTACAAATGTAAAAGCATTTTTCGTCACCAACAACGCATTTCATAGGCTTATTCGCTGACAAGTTGTTGGTGGAAAAATGCACGTGAGCATTGGGAATTATAAAAGCATTAGGTTTTTATAAGGGTTTTTGTGATATTTTTGCAGTTGTAAAAGCATTTTTCTAACACCAACAACGGAGAAAACGCTTTTGTAGCTCAATCTGATAATGAACTTAGTATAGTATGGTGGGTAGACCAAGATGGTACACGTGTGACATCATTTTTTCCTGAATTTTAATTTTTATGTACTTCAATATTCATAATATTTATAAAATTATACTCCAAGATAAAGGTTATGGTGCAAAGATAAAATTTGGAGATAAAAGTTTTTGGGTAATAGAGCAATTTTTGAATGAAATAAGTTTACAAGATTGTTGTTTCTTAATTCATTTTATAAATGAGTATATGAAATTTGAATCCCAATATGAAAAAAAAGAATTTATAATAAAAAATGGTAAAGAATTTTGGGAAGATTGTGAAACAGGGTTTAATTTAGGATTGGCATTAACCTTAATTGAAGGCGGGGATTACAATGCTATCTCTGTTATACTTGGATTAAATAATAATCAGGTTTATTTGTCTTATCATTGGGACAATAAAGCTAAACCTTATGAAATGACCTTAATATCATTTTATGATATGCTTGTTTGGTGGAGTGAAATTTTACCCCCCAATTAGTCCAAGTGTTGCACACTAAATAAAAAAAAAGTGATTTGGTGCAAGACCCCAGTTTTTGTCCTTTGTCGGTGTTACCAAGTGAAAAAAATCTGCACCGTTGTTGTGTGTTTAGAAAAATGCAAGCACACTGAAAATATACATCTGCTACTCAAAATAGTACAAAAGATAGCATTATTACAAATGTAAAAGCATTTTTCGTCACCAACAACGCATTTCAGAGGACTTGCTCGCTGATGAGTTGTTGGTGAAAAAATGCACGTGAACATTTGAAATAATAAAAGCATTAGGTTTTTATAAGGGTTTTTGTGCTATTTTTGCAGTTGTAAAAGCATTTTTCTAACACCAACAACGGAGAAAAACTAATAAAATGCCTGCTACTGTATTGCCTGATAATCAATGGCAACCTGACAAAAGCGGTAGTTTAATAAAAAATCCAAAATTTTAAAAATGTACAGAAAAGAATTAAATTTTTTATTTCATAGCGTACGTGAAATAGACAAAAGAGAATATGGGAGTTTTGACCCTGCTCGTACTATATATTTAGATATAATTCAAATTATTTTGATGCAAGACGAAAACATTACTACTAATTTTATAAACGATATAGATGATGAGTTGATGATGTATGATGTTTCCACTATGTTTCCATATTTTAGTTATAAATTCCAAAGTTTGAAATTCATTGAATTTATCGAGAATAAAGTATTTCAATTCAGAAATATGGATAACCAAATTTTTTATAAAAATATGTTAGAGGATTTAAAAAAAGCAAAAGAAAATGTTGATAACCAGTTCTTCTAAGTCTTGCTAAAAGCCCCCCAATTAGTCCAAGTCTTCCACCCCCAGTTCTTCTAAGTCTTGCTAAAAGCCTATAAAAAAAGTAAGTTCATTGAAGTCTTTAGACTTCAATGGTTTAGGCATTGCGGTTTGCAACCGCACACGCCCAAAGGGCGAACTTGCAGAAAAA
>JAAFIN010000030.1 GCA_013297825.1 Cytophagales bacterium | reverse complement strand
AATAAAAAAAATTACAATTTTTTTGAATAAAAATTAAAATAAAAAACAGCATAAAATTTTATGCTGTTTTTTTATAACAAATTCTTAATTCCTCATTCCCAATTCCTCATTCCTCATTCCTAATTCCCAATCATTTTGGCAAATAAAGTAAAAAACTTGAACCTTTGCCTAATTCACTTTCTACTTTTATATTGCCTTTGTGTGTTTCGGTCATTACTTTTACATAATTTAATCCCAAACCAAAACCTTTTACGTCGTGTACGTCGCCTTTTGGCACACGATAAAATTTATCAAAAACCAATTTTTTATCTTCTTTTGAGATACCAATGCCACAATCTTTTACCGTTAAAAGCACGCCATTTTTTTGGTTTTGGGTATGAATTTCAATTTTTGGGTTTTCCTTGCTGTATTTTATGGCATTGTCCAAAAGATTATACAAAATATTGGTAAGATGAAGATTATCTGCATTGATAATAACAGGGTTTTTGTCCAAAAATAATGTAATTTCGCCTTGCACATCTTTCAAAGTTGCTTCCATATTTCGCACTACTTTTCGGATAAGTTCGTGAATATCTAAGGCTTCTTTTTGGAGTTTTAGGTTTTCTTTTTCAACGGTTGCCATTTGTAATATTTTTTCAACTTGTTTTTTTAATCTTTTATTTTCATTGTGAATAATGGTAGCATAATTCAACAGACGTTCAGGATTTTTGATAATATCAGGTTTCATCAATACCTCACTTGAAATAGAAATCGTAGAAATAGGTGTTTTGAACTCGTGGGTCATATTATTGATAAAATCCCTTTGAATTTCAGAAAGGCGTTTTTGTCTTAATAAAACCCAAATTGTATAAGCAAAAAATATTACCACAACCAACAAGACCAAAGACGTAAAAATCCACATATCCATTTGCCCAAGCATATATTCACTGCGATTAGGAAAATAAATCCCAAAATAATAATTATCACGTGTCAAAGCAGGCAAAACCGTAGGCGAAGGAACATCAGGTTTGAGGCGAAAAGATGCCTTATCACTTTCTATATAATTGCCATACACCATTTTTTTGTTGGTGCAATCATAAATTCCATATTCAAAATCCAAAAAAAGCCCTCTATATTGAAATTCACTTTTGAGATAAAGCTCCAATGTTTCAGCGTGGATAATATCATTTATCATCACCGTATAATAATTGGAAGAAACTTGCGTAACAGGGTCAATGAGAATTGCAGGATTGTTATTATACATCAGCATTTTTTCTGCAACGGTTTTTAGCGAAATATAAATGGTTTGGTCAATTTGTTTTTCTTTAAATTGAAATGCTTTATTAAACCACAATATTTGTATAATAATGATGCCTGTGAGCGAAATAGTAGCAAGTACAATAACCCAGCGAATGGTGCGTGTTTTCATAAAAAAAATTATTATTTTTGCAAAAGTATTTGTAAAAATAAACAAAATGATAAATTATTATTCCTAATTTTTTGTTTTTAGAAAAATAAGCCAAACTAAAAACTTTTGGAGGGTTTAAAACCTCCAAAAGTTAAAATCATAGAAAAATCATTTTAGAAAATAATTTTATAGAAATATTTGAAATCTAAAAATCAACAAATTTATGCAATTTGCAGACATAAAAAATGACATTGCTTTTCGCAAAATTTTTGGAAATAGTGCCAAAACAGAGATTTTGATTTCTTTTTTGAATGCAGTTTTGAAATTAGAAGGTAGAAAAAAGATTGTTTCAATTTCTATTTTAAATCCTTATCAATTACCTATCGTTTTAGGTGCAAAATCTAGTATTTTAGATGTAAAAGCAACAGATGAAAAAGGAAATGAATATATTGTAGAAATGCAATTAACTGATAAAATTGGTTTTGCCAAAAGAGTGGTTTATTATAGTGCAAAAAGTTATTCTGCACAATTAAGTGTAGGAGAAGATTTTTCCATTTTAAAACCAACTATTTTTATTGGAATTTTGAATTTTGAGTTTTTGGAAACTCAAAATTATTTATCCCGACATTTAATTTTAGATGCAGAAACTCACGAACACAAACTAAAAGATTTGGATTTTAATTTTATTGAATTACCCAAATTTAATAAAACAGAAGCAGAACTTGATAATTTGATGGATAAATGGGTTTATTTTATCAAAAATGCAGAAAATTTAAAAGTTATTCCTGCCAATGCGAATGATAAAGGTTTGCAGTCTGCATATTCAGAAGCAGACAAACACGTTTGGTCAAAAGCAGATTTGGAGGCTTACGATTATGCTCGCCTGCGTGAAATGGACGATAAAACTGAAAAAATGATGGCAGAACACAAAACAAAAATTGAAATTGCAAAAAATTCTATAAATGCAGGCTTGACAAATGAAATTATTGCACAAATAACAGGGCTTACCATTGAACAAATAGAGCAATTACGCCAAGAAAAATAATAAATTGGAATTTTTGTATTCCATTCATAATTCATAATTTATAATTCATCATTAAAAAATGACCGATTCCGAACTTCAAAATATAAAACAAAGACACAATATCATAGGCAATTCGCCAAATCTCTTAAATGCAATTCGCAAAGCAGTTTTGGTAGCTCCTACTGATATGAGTGTGTTAATTACAGGCGAAAATGGTGTAGGAAAAGAGTCTTTTTCTCGCATTATACACGAACGTAGCCCTCGCAAACACGCCCAATTTATCGCCATAAATTGCGGTGCAATTCCAGAAGGTACGATTTATTCAGAGCTTTTTGGACACGAAAAAGGTGCTTTTACAGGGGCAACTGATGTGAGAAAAGGGTATTTTGAAGTGGCTGACGGTGGAACGATTTTTTTAGATGAAATTGGTGAATTGCCTCCACAAGCACAAGTAATGTTGCTTAGGGTGTTGGAAGCAGGCGAATTTATACGTATGGGTTCTTCCAAAGTGCTTAAAACCAATGTACGTGTAGTAGGTGCAACCAATGTAAATTTAGACAAAGCTATGGAAGAAAATAAATTTAGAGAGGATTTATTCCATAGGCTTAGTACAGTGCCTATATTTGTACCACCTTTGCGTGAGCGTGGAGAGGATATTTTATTGCTTTTTAGAAAATTTACGTATGATTTTTCTGAAAAATACAATATTCCAATGCTCCAACTTTCAGAAGATGCCAAAGAAACTTTGTTAAAATACCGTTTTTCGGGCAATGTTCGCCAACTAAAAAATCTTGCTGACCAAATCTCGCTTTTGGAAGGTGAAAATCGTTATATCAATGCAGATACTTTGTTAAAATATTTACCAAAACCATTAAATTCAAATAATTCTTTGGTAAAATTAGATAATTCAGATAATAATTTTCAAAATATATCAGACAGAGAAATTTTATTTAAAATAATGTTTGATATGAAAAGGGATATGACTGAACTCAAAAAACTTTTCTTTCAAATTATTCAAAATGGCGAATTATCAAAAGACAGTATGCAATTTTACAAAGAATTTCTACACGAAATAACCGCAGAATTTCCTTTGCAAAATATGGAAAAAAACGATTTTATGTATAATAACACCTCTATTTCTGAGGCTAATGTTATTCCTATTCAAAATAATTCATTGACACCTACGATAAATCATCAAAATTTTCTGCCAATGAAAACAGAAAAAACAGAAAATTTTGAAAAAATCAATGAAAAACTGAATAATACTGTTCATTCTGCAAATATTCACGAAGAATTGCAAATTCAAGACATTTCTCACGAAATTCAAAATGATATTCTTTCCATAGAGGCAAAAGAAAAAGAACTTATTTTGAAGGCACTCAAAAAAAACAAAAATAAACGCAAATCTGCAGCGATTGATTTAGGCATTTCTGAACGCACACTTTACCGCAAAATCAAGGAATATGATATTTTGGGAACAAAGTAATTGTGAATGAAGCCCCCTAACCCCCAAAGGGGGAATTTTAATGATGAATAAAATACAAAGGAAATCATAAAACATAAAAAAACGCTTTATTTTAAAAATAAAGCGTTTTTTATGTTTTTTTTTAATTTAAACTAAAAAAGAAATAACCAAATTGTTAAAAAAAGGCTGTTGGCTGTTCCATTTATAATTCATCATTTAACATTTACCATTCTTATCATTTCTTTTCTTTTTTGTCTTTTTTAGGAAAAACTGAAATATTAACATAACGTTTTGGATTTTCTCTTAAATCAAGAAATATTTTATCTAAATCTAAGAGGGTTTTATTCATATTTTGATAAAGCGAATCACTTTTGAGCAAAGCTCCTATTGTTCCTTTTCCTTCGTTGATAGCTGAAAGGCTTTGGTTAATATTTGACATAGCTTGATTTGCTTGTGTGATAGTTTTTTCTATTTCTAAGGCATTCATTTTATCCAATAAATTATTGGATTTGGTTATAAGTGGATTAACCTGTTGCGTGAGTTTTTGGAGGGATTCTGTGAGTGTGCGAGTGTTTGCAAGTATTTGGTCTATTTCGCCACGAGCAAGTGTATTTTTGAGTGAAGCAGATATTTGATTAAAATTTTGGAGCATTTCTGCAATTTCTTTTTTGGAATCTGCAACAGTTTTAAGAATATCATTGCTACTATCCATCAATTTTTCTGTTTTTTTCATCAAAGGTTCTGCTTTTTGGGTAATTTCGCCTATCATTCCTTGACTAATAAGCGGTTTTAAGGTATCATTTTGTTTATAATTATTCCCTGAAACATTAGCCATTTGAAGGTCAATCATTTTACCACCCAAAAGTCCATTATCACCCAATGCTGCGATAGAATTAAGCGGAATTTCAATATCACTTCTTATTTCTAATTTTACAAGCATTTTTTTGCGTTTTTGTAGAATTTCAATATTTGCCACACGACCTACATTAAGTCCATTGAGCATTACAGGATTGGACGCAGTAAGTCCATTTATGTTGTCATACAACACAAAATATTGTTTGGTACGTGAAAAAAAATCACTACCTTTCAAAAAATTAAAACCTGTGTAAAGCATCACACAAGAAACCAATCCTAACAATCCAATTTTTACTTCTTTGGACATAATAAAAGTAGCCCCCTAACCCCCAAAGGGGGAACAAAAGGCATTAAATGATTGAAAAATAATTAAAATTTATAATTTTATTTCCCTTTTTAGTTTGATATTTATTTTCCTTTTGGGATTTTCTCCCCCTTCGGGGGTTGGGGGGCTTTTTTCTATAACTTGTTCACAAAATTTTTTACATTTTCCATCAGCCACATAGGCGTAGAAGTTGCACCACAAATGCCAACTTTTATATTGTCAGAAAACCAATTTTCATCAATTTCTGATTCATTTTCAATAAAATAACTTTTTGCATTATTTTTCAAACACGTTTCAAATAGTGCTTTTCCATTAGAACTTTTTTTACCACTTACAAAAAGCACTACGTCGTGGCTTTGTGCAAATAATTGTAATTGTGGTTCTCTATTAGAAACTTGTCTGCAAATGCTATCATTGGCATCAAAATCCGCTAAATTTCCATTTTTTTCGGTAATTTTTTCGCTGATTTTATCTTTCAATTTATAAAAACCTGCGGTACTTTTGGTTGTTTGGCTAAAAAGCGTAATTGGACGTGAAAAATCTATTTTATCCAATTCGTGTTCTCCGCCTACAATGATAGCATTTTGATTGGTTTGTCCCACAAGTCCAATAACTTCTGCGTGTCCCTCTTTGCCATAAATTACCATTTGTCCATTATTTTCTTGCAAATTGTCATAAGAATTTTTTACTCTATTTTGCAATTTGAGTACCACAGGGCAAGACGCATCTATGAGTTCAATGTTGTTTTTGAGGGCAAGTTGATAGGTTTCAGGTGGCTCACCGTGTGCCCTGATGAGTACAGACGCATTATGAATATTTTGGAGGTCATCTCTTGTGATGATTTTCAGTCCAAGTGCATTCAGACGTTTTACTTCCATATCATTATGCACAATATCACCCAAACAAAAAAGGCTTTTTTTCTCCAAAAGAGCATCTTCTGCCATTTGTATAGCATATTCTACTCCAAAACAATAGCCTGAATTTTTATCTATTTCTACATCTATGTTCATATTTTTAGTATTTTTTGGATTTAACAATAAATTTTTTAAAATAATATTTGTTAAACTTTCTTCATAAGCACATTGTTTTTTTATGTGAAACGCAAAAATAAAATAAATTACCAAATAAAAAAAGGATTTTAAATTTGATGACTATTTAATTGTATGTTTTTTATTTTTCCCAAGCTTCTTTTTTATTTTTTTGTAACTATTTACCTAATATTTGTTTTGCGCACAAAAACCTTTTTTTCAAAAAAAAATCTTCAAAACTTTTACTTAAAAAAGTAAAAATTTTGAAGATTTTTTATTTTTTAGAAATTAAAATAAAGATTAAAAAATAATTCCTAATTCCTAATTCCTAATTTAAAATTACACCGCAAATCCCATAAAGCTCAAAAATCCTAATGACATTAAGCCTACTAAGATAAAAGTAATACCCAAGCCTTTGAGTGGTTTTGGAACGTCAGAGTATTTCATTTTTTCACGTACCGCAGCAAGTGCTACAATCGCAAGCAACCAACCGATACCTGACCCAATGCCAAATGTAGTAGCTTCAATCAAATTGTAAGGACGACCCACCATAAACAACGCACCACCCAAAATAGAGCAATTTACTGCAATCAAAGGCAAGAAAATACCCAAAGCACCATACAATGCAGGCGAGAATTTTTCTACCACCATTTCGGTAAGTTGTACCACACCAGCAATAATAGAAATAAAAATGATAAATTGTAAAAATAACAAATCTACTTCTTTCATTGAACCAGAAATCCAAGCTAAAGCACCAGCTTTGAGCATATATTCGTTGATAACAAAGTTGATAGGAATGGTTACACCCAATACAAATACAACTGCGATACCAAGACCCATAGCAGTTTTTACATTTTTGGATACTGCCAAATAAGAACACATACCCAAAAAGTAAGCAAATATCATGTTGTCAATAAAAATTGACCTTACAAATATGCTAATTATATTTTCCATTTATAAAAGTTCAAAGTTTAAGGTTTAAAGTTTAATGTTCAAAGTTTAAGGTTTAAAGTTTAATGTTCAAATAATAACAAAATGTTGCTGGCTGTTTTATTCGACATTTACCATTCAACATTCACCATTAAAAATGGCTGTTTCATTTATCATTTACCATTCAACATTCACCATTAAATTTAGTCTTCCTCCGCATAACCATTCCAAGACCTTTGTATCCAAATAATAATACCTACAATGATACAAGCACCAGCAGGCAACATCATAAGACCATTACCAATGTACCAAGAAGGTAATACTTTGAAACCAAACAATGACCCAGAACCAAATAATTCGCGTATAAACGCAACTGCTACAAGGATAACACCATAACCCAAACCATTGCCAATACCATCAAGGAATGAAGGCCAAGGTTTGTTTGCCATTGCATAAGCCTCCAAACGTCCCATTACAATACAGTTGGTAATAATTAGCCCTACAAATACAGAAAGTTGTTTCCACACGTCATATACATACGCTTTTAATAATTGGTCAAGTACAATTACAAATACTGACACAATCGCCAACTGCACAATAATACGAATACGTGAAGGAATAGTATCTCTAATCATTGAAATCAATAAATTAGAAAAAGCAGTTACAAATGTAAGACCCAATGCCATTACGATAGCAGGTTTTAATTGAACTGTTACAGCCAAAGACGAACAAATACCCAATACTTGAACAGTAACAGGGTTATTAGCATCTAAGGGGTCAGTAAGGAGTTTTCTATTTTTTTTAGAAAAAAGTCCTTCTGATTTTTTTATTTCTTTTTCAGCTACTTCAGCCATAATTGTTTTAAAGAAGTTTAAAAGTTCAAAGGTTTAAAAAGTTCAAGGTTTAAGGTTTAAAGTTCAAGGTTTAAAGTTTAAAGTTTAAGGTTTAATAAAAAAACCTGCTAATCTTCAAATCCTAAAATCCTATTTTTATTTGGCTGTTTTCATTTATCATTCAACACTTACCATTAAAAAAGGCTGTTTCATTTACCATTTACCATTCAACATTTACCATTATTAATTCATACTCACTTGTGAAGAATTACTTTTTTTGCTTTGCAAAAATTTTTTATAACAGCCAAAATAATCTTTTAGCATATTATTTACACCTTTACCTGTGATAGTTGCGCCTGACATACCATCTACTTTGTGTTTGTCAGTATCATAATTATTGCCTTCACCTTTTTGCATAGCAACAGACATCAAAGCACCTTTTATATCAAAAATTTGTTTATTGGCAAATCTTTTTTGAATATCATCTTCAGTAATTCTTGCACCAAGACCTGGCGTTTCGCTTGCATGAGCAAGTTTGATACCATTGACAGTATTCAAATCACCTTTGATAGATACATAACCCCAGATATTACCCCAAAGTCCAAAACCATAAAGAGGCAATACATAAAATTCTGTTTTTGATTTGTCAGCACTTAGAATTTCATAAACAGGTAATTTGCGTTCATCAGCATCAGTTTCTTTTTTAGGTTTCTTTTTGTATTCACCTGAAACATCAATATCTTCTGCTTTTTTGTCTTTTACTTGTTCACCTTCAAAATTTATGACATAAGCTTTTACACGTTCCCCATAAATTTTTACAGCTTCTTCACGGTCTTTTACGACCATTACAGTTTGAAGGATATTTTGTTTTTTCTCCATATCCACATTTTTATCTTGGGCAGGTTTTAAACCCAAAGATGAAAGAGCGAGAATTACACCTGACGTTACTGTAAGTGCAATAGTGTACATTATAATATAAAAATTAGAGTGTTGCATATTTTAAGCGATTTTTTCTGCGTTGTTTGTTAGCATCTACTACATAAAAGTCAATAAGCGGAGCAAATACATTCATAAGAAGTACCGCAAGCATAATGCCCTCTGGATAAGCAGGATTGAATACACGAATAAGAACTGTGAAAGCCCCAATCAAAAAGCCATAAATCCATTTACCTGTTTCGGTGTGTGCTGCGGTTACAGGGTCAGTAGCCATATACACAATACCAAATGCTACACCACCCATTACGATATGATAATGTGCAGGAATTGCCATAAAAGCATTTATTGCCAAAGTATTTAATAAAAGTGCCATTAAATAAGTACCTGCAAAACCACTTACAATGATTTTCCAACTTCCTACACCTGTAAAAATCAAAATAACTGCTCCAATTAAGCACATCAAAGTTGAAGTTTCGCCAATAGAACCTGGTACTGTACCAATAAATAAATTCCAATCAGAAAAAAGCCCTTTAATCCACGCATCACTTGTCAATGCTTGTACGCCAGCATTGGCAAATGGTAATCCAGTTTTATCTTCTGAAAGTTTAGCAGATGTTTCAGCTACAATACCCAAAGCAGTTGCACCTGAATATCCTTGTACTGTTTTTTCATCGCCCAAATATGCCCACACATTACTACCAGCCATTTGTCCAGGATACGCAAAATATAAAAATGCTCTTGCAGTCATTGCGACATTAAGAATATTCATACCTGTACCACCAAAAACTTCTTTGCCAATAATTACCGCAAAAGCAGTTGCTAACGCAACTTGCCAAAGTGGAATCGTAGGAGGCATTACCAAAGGAATTAGCATACCTGTAACCAAATAGCCTTCATTTACAGAATGTCCTTTGCGTACTGCAAAATAAAATTCTATACCCAAGCCTACTGAATACGATACAATCACAACAGGAATTACTGCCCACGCACCGATTAAGAATTGTGAAATAAAATCTGCTGCTTTTCCTGTGGCTAAATGGTGTTGATAACCCACATTCCACATTCCAAACAAAAGACAAGGAAGCATAGCAATAATTACCGTATTCATCATACGTTTCAAATCAACCGCATCACGGATTTGTGCCCCTGTGCTTCCTGTGGTGTGATTTGGAGAAAACAAAAACGTTTCAAAAGCATCAAATACAGGGTGCAATTTCTCGTATTTTCCACCTTTTTCAAACGCAGGTTTTTGTTTGTCTAAAAGATTACGTAAAAATTTCATACAATTTTTATGATAATATATTTTTTATTTTTTTTAATCAAATTTTTTTAGGTGTCAGGAATAAGGTGTCAGGAATCAGTAAAAATACAATTTGAACTTTTTGAGCCTTGAGCTTTTGAACCTTGAACTTTAAACCTTAAACTCTTATGCCTCCTGCAAAGCATCAAGTCCTTTTCTCAAAAGTGCTTGAAATTCCATTTTGGAAACATCAATAAATTCACACAAAGCAACATCTTCCTCCAAAAGCTCATAAATACCCAAATCTTCCATTGCCTCAAAATCATTTGCAACAATAGATTTGAACAAAAACGAAGGCAAAATATCCATTGGCATTACTTTCTCAAATTCACCTGTTTGCACAAAAGCACGTTCTTCACCGTGAATATTCGTGTCCAAAGCACGTGGTTTGCCAAATGAAAGGAAAGAAAATAATCCTAATGCACGACTAAAACTTAATTTGCTGGTAGAAGGCAATAACCAACCAAAAAACTCGTGATAATTTCCTTCTGGAATTACTGTAAGCACATTATGATAAAAACCCAATGAACCATCTTTTGCGATTTTTTCGCCTGTAAGTACATTGCCCGAAACATAACGCACATTATCAGATTTTACATTATTTTCTACCAATTTTGCAATATTAGTTCCTGATGTAATTTGATAATATTGTGGGTTTTTGATTTCAGAGCCTGCAACCGCAATTATTTTTTTTGCATCATATTTCCCTTCTAAAAACAATTTTCCAATTTGTTGCAAACCATAAGGCGTAGTCGTCCATACATATTCGCCTTTGTTGATAGGGTATGTATGATGAATATGTACGCCAACATTACCCGCAGGGTGCGCCCCTATAAATTCGTGAATTTCTGCACCTTGTAGATTTTTAAACAAAGAATTTGGTTTTGTGCCTAAAACAACTTTGCCTTTTGTTACAGAAGAAGGATTAAGTGAATCTGTTTTTTTAAGGTTTAATCCTCCTGAGATAGAACCTTCTACAAGTTTAGCAAGGGCATTGATACCAGCTTGGAGATATTTTTCTTGACCTTTGAACACAAATTCATAATCAGGAGCAAGTGGGTGCGAATCAAAACAAGAAATAAAAATGTGTTTTGGTGCAACATCAGGGTTAGCAACCAATCCAAAAGGACGAGCTATGATATTAGCCCACACACCACTTTGCAAAAGTTGTTCTTTGATGGTTGCAGAAGACGCAGACAGCAATTCAGCTTCAGAAAAGGCACGAAAAGGGAGATATTCCGTTTGTTTATCAGCAAGGATTCTAATTTCAAGCGGAACACGTTTTTCACCACGTATTACTGCCACCACTTCTCCACTCACAGGCGAGGCGAACACCACTTTGTCGTTTTGTTTATCCCTAAAAATAGGTGTTCCTGCTTTTACCACATCACCTTCATTTACCAATACTTTTGGGCGGTTGATGCCTTTGAAGTCGCTTGGTTTGAAACTGTAAGTGTCAGAAATTACGTTTTCTACTAAGGTAAGATTTGCTTTGCCAACGAGGGCAATATCAAAACCTTTGTTGAGTTTTTTGACCATACGTATAGTTAATTACCAAAAATGATAAGTATTTTTTGTTAATATATTTTTAATCTTTGGGGATTATTGTGTTTTGTTGATAACTTTTTGTTTGTTTGTATCACCAAAATTTATTGTATCAATGTGCAAAAATAAATATTTTTAAAAAAAAACCTAAAATTTTTGATTTTTTTCTGTTTTTTTTAGAAAAAAACATTTTTAAACAAATTGTTTTGAAAAAAATTAAAAAAAAACTTTTAAATTGGCGAGGTTTAAAAAGTTTAAGGTTTAAAAAGTTCAAGGTTTAAAAAGGTTTAAGGTTCAAGATTTAAAAACTTAAATATGAATATTGAAATAATTTGTATTATTTTTTTTAGGCGTTGGGTATAAAACCCAACGCTATTGATTTTTAAACAAATTGAACCTTGAACCTTAAACATTAAACCTTAAACTTTAAACTTTGAACTTTAAACATTTTCTTATGAAAAAACTCACTTTCCTTTGCCTTTTTGTAGGCTTATTTTTTGTATCTAATGCCTCTTACGCACAATGTGATACCAAAACCTACCACGAGCTTTGTGTCAAAAAAATTCCTGAATATTTCGTATATTCCAAAAGTTTTCCTTTGAGCAAAAAAGAAACCGAAGCAGAGGTTTTTTTGACACAATTAAAAGCATATATTGTGCTTTCGGATAGTTTTCGCACACGTATTGAAATTTACAAAGACAATGGCAAAGGTGCAAAAACACTTATCAAATCCGCAAATGGCTTTGTGTCGTATGTTGTGCCAACAACAGGCAAATATTTTTTTAAATTTGTGTTTGATGAAGACACCGAAGAATCTTGTGGAGCTGCGATAATGGCGTTTTTGAGATAATGTTAAATGATAAATGTTGAATGATAAATGAAACAGTAAAAAACACTTTCAAAACGAAAGTGTTTTTTTATTATAAAGTAGTAGTAGTTTAATTATTCGCTTGAAAATCAAACATTTTCTTATTATTTTTACAAAATAAATTAAAACCCTAAAAAAAATATGCCTTCTGTTGTTGAACGTTTTTTTGAAGTATTATCTGAAATTGTCCCAAATTACAAAGAATACCTAAATCCTCCTTGCAACCCAGCACTTTTTACAGAAATAGAAAACCTCATTGGAGAAGAACTTCCTCCTGCTTTTAAAGAGTTTTATAGAATTGCTGATGGGGAAATTTCAAATTATATTGTTGTTGACGGAAAAGGAGAATTTAGACCTACATTAAAATTAATATTAGGTTTTCAATTAGCATCTTTATCTGAAATAATAAATGCTTATAATAACCGTTCTTATTTTGGAATGTTAGGAGATGTAAAAGATTTTTATAGCCATAATGATTTTTATTATAATAATACTTGCATTTCATCTGATGCTGATAAAATTAAAACCAATCTATATTTTCATAGAAAATGGCTTCCAATAGCTTTCAATGAGTGTTGTGATAGTTTTTTACTTGATTTTGCACCTGCTGAAAAAGGAGTGAAAGGACAAATTTTTGTACATAATTGTGCTGGGGATTCTGAATATTGGGAAGAATATGCATCAAGTTTTGAGGAATTTGTCCAAATCATTACAAATGTGTTAATTGAAATAAAAGAACAATACAAACAAATAGGCTATTTTTGGAATAATTTTGACTATTATCCATTGGCAAAAAAAAGCCCTAAACCTTTTATTGATGATGTTCAAAAAGAAAAATTTTCTAATTTACCTCTTGAATGGAAAGATTTTTTTAAGAACATAACTCCAACAATGAAAAATGGTGTATATTGTTATGATGAATATGCAACATTGGAGCAACTTGGCGAAATTCGTCAATTTTGGTTATTTTTTGTAACAAAAGAACAACTTGATACCCAATACAACGGTATTTTACCAATGAATAAGGTAATGGAAGATACTTATAAAACAATGCTTCAAGATATTACACCCTTAATATTATTACCTAAAATTATAGAAATTAAATTTTGGCACGAAATCAATCTTTCTCAACTTGATTTTGTGAGCCAATATCTCACACAAATTTACAGCATTGAAATTCCAAATATTTTTGAGCAACAAGATTTAAAAATACTTGGAAAATTCAAACGACTTTTTGCCTTGCATCTTAATTGTGGAAAAATTGATGATTTTTCTGATTTACTTTCTTGCAAAGATTTAGCAAGAATTACCTTAAATAGTACTGAAATACTTAATTTGAGTGCTTTATCTGAATTAAAAGAATTAGGTTTTTTGCATATTTCTAATTGTCCCAACATTGAAGATTTTTCTTTTTTATCCCAAATCAAAAAATATTTGCGTGTGGATATGACTCGTGAGCAATTTCTGAAAGCCTATAAATATATGGACAAAACAAAAATAATAATGTACCCACTTACAAATCAAGAAGGTACAGCAGAAGAAAAAGCAATTATTGGTGAATGGTTTAGTAAGTGAATATGAAAATATTAACAATTAAGTATAAGTACAAAAGTATAATTTCATAAAATAATATTTTGTGCAATTTTTCAAAAACAAATAAAATCAATAAATTCCTTTACTTTTCATAATTTTCCTTGTCATATTGACTAATAAATTCAGATTCTTCCACTATTTTTTGTATTTCAAAAGTAACTGTATTGAGTTTTTGCACAGTAATTTCCAACATACTAATCAAAGGAATTACATCTTGAATATTGGCTTCTTTAATAAGTTGCAACAATCCCAAAATGGTTGCCACAGGCGAGCGTAATTTGTGGGCATTGATAAAAGCATAATGTGCAAGTTTAGCATTAAGGTCTTCCAATGTCAAAGTGCGTTCATGAATTTTGTCCTCCAAATGATTATTGAAGGCAATAAGTTCAGTATTTAGATTTTCTTTTTGGGCATTAAGCAACAATAATTCTTGGTTATATTTTAGTGTTTGTTTTTGTGTAGTGCGTCTTACATTATATCTGTATGCCAATATCACAAACATACTCACCAGCACTACGATAACCATTCCAAAAAAATAGCCTTGTTGGAGCAAATCATTTTCTTTTTGATTTTTGAGTTCCTGCAATTTTTTTTGTTGTGCTTCTGCCTCAAAATTCATAGAAAGCGAAATCAATTCTTGTATTTTTTCAGCTTTTTGAAGGCTATCTTTTAGATTTCTGCTGGTTACTTCATATTGATAGGCTTGTTTGGGATTTTCATATTGGAGAATTTCGCCATAAAGTTGCAATGCTTTTTCTACTTCGTGAAGGACTTTTACATCTTTACAATTTCTTTCTTCCAATATTTTTTTCAGTAAAATGATGGCTTGTTGTGGCTGATTTTGGGTATGATAATATTTTGCCAAAAAAAACATAATTTCGGTGCGAGGCAACACATTAGCAGGAGATTTCACAAAAGTAAGTGCATATTCCCATTTTGCTTTGGCATTTTCATAATTTTTAGCATTAAAATCCACTTCACCTAAATTTTTGAGGGCAAAAGCCTGACCTCTTGCATCATTGGTATTTTGGGCAATTTTTAAAGATTTTTCAAAATAATTTTTAGCTTCTTGGTGCATTTGCAAATCAGTTGCCAATGTCCCCAAACTATTGTAGCCACGTACTAAGCCTTTTTGGTCATTGATTTTGTCATAATAAAACACACATTTTTTAAAATATTCAAAAGATTGTGGATATTTGTTAAGCACTTTACACAAATAACCCAAAGCATAATAACTACGTCCTATACGAAGGGTATCACGTTGATTTTCACTGATAACAAGATGTTTTTCATAATATTCCCACGCTTTGTCATTACGTCCAAGTGCTTGATAAGCATATCCTATTCTGAAAAGGCTTTTTAAAATTCCCAATGTGAAAGCCTTTTTTTGGGCAATTTCTAAGGCATCTTTTGCAATAAAAAGTGAAGTGTCAGGGCGTGTATCCTCCAAAATATACGCTAATTCTACCGCAGTATTAACTTTGTTGGTATCTTCTCTAAGAATACGAAGGACTTTTTTGAGGCTATCTATTTTATTATTTTGGGCATAAATTATATTGAAATGTTGCACAAAACAACAAAACACAACACAAAAGCCAACATAAAAACAAAAACGTTTAACCAAAAAAAATTGTAACAAACTATTAAATAAAATAGACATTCATAAATTTTAAAATTAAATGATAAAATCACACATCAAAGATATTTTATTTTTTGAAATAAAAAAATTTTTGGATTTATAAGCACCAAAAATACTGAGAACTGCGGAAATCTCAAAAAATATTGTCTGTACCGTAGTTTAAGCAGGTCTGACGATATTTTTTGAGATTTTTGTATTTCTCAACAATCACAATTCTTTCAAATTATTTTTTATCAAATTTAATTGTTCTTTTTGTTCCAAAATAACAGGATTTTTTGCCCTTTCCAAACAATTTTCAATGCCACATCTTTCGCAAGTAGTATGCACATTTTTGATAATAATATTTTTATCATTCAAAAAATTGATGATACGACTTGTTTTAGCATCTATCATAATGCCAATCGTAACGCTTGTAGCGGTATTTTTTTCTTTGTTGGGCTTCGCAATGCTGATACACAAATAGCGATTATGCGTTTGCCAATATTGTGATATTTGCACATCAATTATATAATCATTTTTTTTGACTGCTTCCTTGATGATATTGATACTCAACCACCTGCGACAATAATGCTCTGTTCCCACATTCGCATAAGGGTCGTGTAATTGTGCCAAATGCAATTCTTTTGTGATTTCGTATTCATTTTTTTCTACATTGCCCTCCAAACGCAAAAAAAACAGTTGATTTAGTCCAAAATGTTTGGGTAAAATATTAGTAAGGCGTTGCAAAAACATTTCAGAAGTTACATCATATTGATTTAACAAATCTTTCCACGCATTTGGATTCCATTTTTCGTGATTAAATAATTTTTTTCTGATGTCTTCCACCAATTTATCCTCAGGCATCAACAAAGCACAACTTGTGTATGAAGCCTTAAAATTATTCAATAATTCCTCAAAAGATTTTAAATCCACCAAAACCGTTTCATAAGGTCGTGGATGCAAGTTTAGTTTTTGGAAAATAATTTCTCTTGTGATTAAAAATTTCTCTTGTGCTTCACTCAAATTTTTGTTCAAATACAATATTTTTTTTTCTGCATTGAAAAATGAACGCAATTTTTGTAATTCCTCAATAACGCCCATTTTAATCCTATCAATGCTGATTTGGTAATTTTCCCAAAGAATTTTTACTAAAATTTCTTTATTGATATTTTCTGTATTGATATTTTTTGTTTCTGTATTTTCTCCAAAAAAATCATTTTCAATGATAATTTGGTTTGCAATTTCTTCCAATTCCTCAAAATAATTATCAAATAAATCCTGATAACTTCTCAATGCCAATGTATAAAAATTGCCTCTGCTCATTTGATAATTGCGAGATAATTTTAGGATTGTGCTAATAAACGCAGTTACCCTGTCAGGTGCATTCGTAAAAACCTCAATCAAAGCCTGCGGTGTAACGCCAAAATGTTCCCAAGGAATTGTGGATAAAAAATTTGAGTTTAATAAATCAATCAAAGGTTGTATTTTTTTGTCCCCTGAAAGCGACACCAAATAATCATAATCCACGTCCAAAACTTTGGCTAAGGTTAATATTTTATCTGCTTTTGGATATTTTTTTCCGTTTTCTATGTCGTGTAGATACGAAACCGCAATGCCTGTTAATTGATTTAATTCTGTATAATTAAAACCTTTGCGTATTCTTAAAGCTCTTATTTTTAAGCCAAAAATAAGATTGATGTTGCTGGGTTGTTGCATAAATTTTGTATTTTTAGGTGTCAGGAGAAAGGTGTCAGGAGAAAGTACAAAAACAAAATACAAAGATTATTTTGTTTTAAGTATTTGTACTGATTTAGTTTACATTATTTGAAAAGAAAACTTCCACAAAATATGCTTCTAAAACTCTTGGAGGGTTTAAAACCTTCCAAGAGTTGAAAAACTATAACATAAATTATTTTCTTTTTATTTCCAAAAAACTGATTTTAAAAATCTTTTGACAAAAATATAAGAAAATACATTGAAAAAAAAATAATATTTTTTTAGCGAAAATTTCTCTTTTTAAATTATTTTCTTTTTATTTGCATCATCAACCTAAAAAAACGCATCAAAAAAGTATTTTTGATATTTTTTTGAAAATTTTAGAGAAATTTTCGCTAATTAAATTATTTTCTTTTTTTAAATTATTTTACATTCAAACAATAAAAAATGGAAATTACAGCACAAAAAAACATAAAAATTGATGCAAGCCATTCATCAAAGTATGATTTTATTCTAAGTGATGAAGCCTTAGCTTTTATTGAAGCATTGCACCAAAAATTTGAACCACGCAGAAAAGAAATTTTGCAAAAAAGAAATGAAATACAAACGTTAATCAATGGAGGTTGGACACCTGATTTTGAGGCAAAAACCGCAGAAATCCGAAATGGTGATTGGAAAATCGCCTCTATTCCGCAGGATTTACAAGATAGACGTGTGGAAATCACAGCCCCAACCGAGAAAAAAATGATGATAAATGCACTCAATAGTGGTGCGAAGGTATTTATGGCTGATTTGGAGGATAGTAATAGTCCAAATTGGGACAATAATATGCAAGGACAGATAAACCTTTATGATGCGGTTAGAAAAAATATTGCTTATACCAACCCTGAAAATGGAAAAATATATGCCTTAAATGCCCAAACAAGTGTGTTGATGGTAAGACCAAGAGGTTGGCATTTGGTAGAAAAAAGCCTTTTGGTAAATGATGAAGTGGTTTCGGGAAGTTTGTTAGATTTTGGATTGTATTTTTTTCATAATATAAATGAACTCATAAAAAGAGGTACAAGTGCCTATTTTTATCTTCCAAAATTAGAGCATTATAAAGAAGCAGAGCTTTGGAATGATGTTTTTGTTTTTGCCCAAAATTACCTAAATATTCCACAAGGAAGCATAAAAGTAACAGTTTTGATAGAAACCATTTTAGCACCTTTCCAATTACACGAGATTATTTGGGCGTTGAGGTGGCATATTGTAGGATTGAATTGTGGGCGTTGGGATTATATTTTTTCATTTATCAAAAAATTTAAAAATATTCCTAATTATGTATTCCCAGACAGAAGCCAAATCACAATGACAGTGCCTTGTATGCGTGCTTATACACAATTAGTGGTAAAAACTTGTCATAAAAGAGGGATTTTTGCAATGGGCGGAATGGCTGCACAAATTCCTATCAAAAATAACGAAAAAGCCAATGAAGAAGCCTTTAATAAGGTAAAAGCAGACAAATTGCGTGAGGTAACAGATGGACACGATGGCACTTGGGTAGCACACCCTGCTTTGGTACAAGTTGCTTTGGATATTTTTAACAAAGAAATGCCTACGCCTAACCAACTTCATATATTGCGTGAAGATTTTGAATGTAAAGCAAGTGATTTATTGGCATTGCCACAAGGCACTATCACCGAACAAGGGCTTAGAAATAATATAAATGTAGGCATACTTTATATAGAAAGTTGGCTAAGAGGCAATGGTGCTGCTGCGATTTATAACTTGATGGAAGACGCTGCAACAGCAGAAATTTCACGCACACAGGTTTGGCAATGGTTCAAAAAACAAGTTGCATTGGAAAATGGAAAAATCCTGAATGAAGAATTATTAAATTTGATTATTGACGAAGAAATGCAAAAAATTGCAGTACTTGTGGGTGAAAATAATTTTTCAAAAGGTCGTTTTAATGAAGCGTTACAATTATTCAAAGAACTTGTTACGCAAGATATTTTTGAGGATTTTTTAACCACAAAAGCATATCATTTAATTTAAAAACATATTTTTAACGTTTTCAACATTTTTATATATTTAAAAAAAAGTGGTTATTTCTTAGTATTTGGCTGTTTTGTATTTTTTGTACTTACACCTGATACCTTACTACTTTCACCTTAATAATTTATGAACAACATCAACGAAATAAACGAAATAAACCAAAATTGGAATACAAACCCACGTTGGGAAGGAATTATTCGTCCTTATAGTGCAGAAGAAGTTTTGAAATTGCGTGGAAAAGTTAATATAGAATATTCTTTGGCAAAACAAGGTGCTGAAAAATTATGGAAAAAACTTACCACCCAACCAAGCGTTTCAGCGTTGGGTGCAATGACAGGCAATCAAGCAGTACAACAAGTTGCTGCGGGTTTGGAGGCAATTTATTTGAGTGGTTGGCAGGTGGCAGCAGATGCCAACACCGCAGGACAAATGTATCCTGACCAAAGTTTGTATCCTGTAAATGCAGTTCCAGAAGTTGTAAAACGCATAAATAACGCATTGTTGCGTTGTGAGCAAATTGATAGCGTAAATGGAAATAATAAAAAAGATTGGATGATGCCTATTGTTGCTGATGCAGAGGCTGGTTTTGGGGGCAATCTAAATGCTTTTGAATTGATGAAAGCAATGATAGAAGCAGGTGCTGCAGGCGTGCATTTTGAAGACCAATTAAGCAGTGCCAAAAAATGTGGGCATTTGGGCGGAAAAGTATTAGTACCCACGCAAGAAGCAGTAGCCAAACTTATCGCAGCACGTTTGGCTGCTGATGTAATGGGAACTTCTACCTTAGTGATTGCACGAACAGACGCAGAATCAGCTACTTTAATTACCTCTGATATTGACCCACAAGACCAACCTTTTATCACAGGAACACGCACCAATGAAGGTTTTTATCACATCAACAATGGCACAGAATATTGCATACAAAGAGGATTGGCATACTCACCTTATTGTGATTTGCTTTGGATGGAAACCGCTACGCCAGATTTAAAAGTAGCCAAAGAATTTGCACAAGGCATTCACGAAGTTTATCCAAATAAAATGTTGGCTTATAATTGTTCGCCTTCTTTTAATTGGGCAAAACATTTAACCAAAAAAGAAATGCTTAATTTCCGTGAAGAATTGGCTTTATTAGGTTTCAAATTCCAATTTATTACCTTAGCAGGTTTTCACGCACTTAATTCAAGTATGTTTAACTTGGCAAATAATTATGTAGCAAATGGAATGGCAGGTTTTTCAGCAATGCAAGAAGAAGAATTTGAAATGCAAAACAAAGGTTTTAGGGCAATAAAACACCAAAGTTTTGTGGGAACAGGATATTTTGATTGTGTGCAAAATACCATTCAAAAAGGTGCTTCTACGGTTGCCTTGCAAGACAGCACCGAAACCGCACAGTTTCATTAGAATTCTTTAAATGAAACCATTTTGGAACACGGATTTTACGGATTAACACAGATTTTCACGGATTTTTTTTCTTTTTTCGTGAAGTTTTGATGTTTTTTATCAATTTTTAGACTTCATTTTAAAAACTCTATTAAAAAATGATTTTATTTATCCAAAACCGTAATTTTTTTTGTAAAAAATAAAGTGGTGTCTTTGCGATTTGGTACATCAAAACTCCATAAATTGGATTTTAAAGCAATGGTAAAAATATGTTTTCCGCTTTTTGTAAAAGTAACAGGCTCTGAAAATGTCCAATATATTTTATCTTCTTTGTTATCAATAATTTTTTTGAGTGGGTTATCATTGTGATAAAAAGTCTTTGCAAATGTATTTGTATTTCCTATATTTTTGTCGTTTGTTATAGCAAGAAATGTATTAAATTCATAACTTTTCCCAAATTTTAAAGTATCTTTTTCTCCACTTAAAGTATGTATTACAGGAATAATATTACGCAAGGGAAAGCAAGAAAGTATTCCTCCTAAATAAGAAAATCTCACAAAATTATTTATTTCTAATTCTTGTAAAGCATATCTAAAAGCTATTTTATGAAGATTTTGCTCATTTTCAGAAAGTTTTTTAGGCGTTTTTAATAAAGATAAAAGCTCTTGATAATCATTAACAAGTTCAGTATCATTTTTTGTGAGTATTCTATTTTTCACATATTGCATTTCTGCATCTATATTTTGTGGTGTTTCTGAATTTTTCCAAAAATGTGAAAGCGTATCATAAATATTTTGTGCATTATCAAAATCTTTTTTACGATAATCTTGGTGATTTATACGATATTTTTCTGTGGCTAAATATTCTTCAAATTTTTGTTTGTGTGCATTTTGATTAATATTTTTCTCAAAAAAAATCAATTTTTCGTTGTAATGATTTGGTGAAACACAAGCATTAAATAGCAAATAAAATATTGCAAATACTGAAATTTTAAGAAAATGATGTTTTATCATAAAATAGGTTAGTTTTCTAAACTTAAATAAGTAGGTTATCTCACGATTTTTACGAAAAAGAAGAAAAAATGATATTTTGTATTATTTCCCATAAAAATTATCAAAGAATCAAGTTTTTTCACAAAATAAAATAAAAAACTGTATTAAATTACATTAAATAATCAAATTTCACAAAAAAATCTACAAAATCACAACAAAAATATAGCACAATCATTTATTTTTGTGGGAGGAAGTAATTTTATTGTTGCAGAAATTCCCAACCTTTAATTTTTTGATATATATTTGCAAAAAAAAAATTTTTTACGCTTTCATATTCTTTTCAACAAAAATTAACGCATTCTTTCTTAATGTATGGTAACAGTTTTACATGTAGAACGCACAAATAAATCGCCTTATGTTCATTTTGACGCAGAAGAAGGACATTTTGAAATAAAAGGAGTTTCAATTCCAGAAGATTCAGAGGCATTTTATCGTCCTTTGATAGCTTTTGCTGAAAAATATAATAAAAATCCTGCACCTAAAACCGTAGTTGCTATCAAATTCTTGTATTTTAATACAAGTACATCTGATTATTTGCTTTCACTTGTGCGTACTTTGAAAGAAGGACAAGAGGAAAAACTCACAATAGAATGGCACTATGAAGAAGAAGATGAAGATATGTACGAAACAGGCACACACATTGAAAAAGTTTTGGAACATAAATTTGTGTATTGTCCGTGTGAAAGCATAAAATAAATGGTAAATGAAACAGCCAAATTCAATGTTGAATGATGAATGGTAAATGATAAATGAAACAGCCTTTTATCATTTTATATTAGTTTGGCTGTTTAATCCTGTTAATCCTTAAATCCTAAAAATCCTGATGAGAAACCCACTTATAGAAGGTATTGATTATTATTGGGAAGGGCAATATATGGTTTTTACAGAAAAATATCATCTCAAACGTGGATATTGTTGTAAATCAGGTTGCAGACATTGCCCTTATAAGAAAAAAGATAATTCTCCCAATAAAACCAAATAATAATTCACAAAAAAATAAATCTTAAAACTTTGATTTTTGGCTGTTTCCTGACACCTGTTTCCTGACACCTTTGATTTTTGGCTGTTTCCTGACACCTGTTTCCTGATACCTTTCTTAAAATGATTTCTGTAAAAAATCTTACCAAAAAATATTCTTTTTTGCCAAAAAATAATTCGTTACAAAATATTTTTTCTAATTTTTTTACATTAAAAAAAAAAGAAAATAGTGATTTTTTTGCACTAAAAAATATAAATTTTGAAATTGAAAAAGGCGAAATCGTAGGAATTATTGGCAGAAATGGTGCAGGAAAAAGCACTTTATTAAAAATATTATCACGCATCATTAAGCCAAGTTCAGGCGAGGCAATTTTAGAAGGGCATTTACAATCACTTTTGGAAGTTGGAACAGGTTTTCACCAAGATTTGACAGGCAGAGAAAATATTTGGCTAAATGGTGGGCTTTTAGGAATGTCTTATGCTGAAATTCAATCAAAATTTGAGCAAATTATCCAATTTGCAGAACTTTCTGCATTTGTAGATATGCCACTTTCGCAATATTCGTCAGGAATGGCAATGCGTTTGGCTTTTTCGGTGGCGGTGCATTTGGAAAGTGATATTTTGATATTGGACGAAGTGCTTGCAGTGGGTGATGATGCTTTTCAAAAAAAATGTATTCAAAAAATCTTAGATTTTAAAAATAACCAAAAAACAATTCTGTTGGTCAGTCATCAACTTTCTTTGGTGCAAAAACTCTGTGAGCGTGTAATTTGGCTTGATAAAGGCGAAATAATGTGTGATGACACACCACAAATTGCCATAGAAAAATATCTTTCTACGCAATTTAGTGCTACAAATATTCAAAATTCCTTAAAAAAAAATCTAAAAAACGCCACACGTACCCAAGAACACACCTTAAAAAAAGAAATTATTTTTAAAGAAATTATTTTTAACAAAGATGTATTTTTTCCGCAGGATATTTGGCAAATTTCTATTTTTTTAGAAAATTTTGAAATAAAAAACGAAATAAAAGATATTAGCATCAGCATAGCAATTTTTAATCAATATCAAGAGCGAATTTACCACATAAATAATGTTTTTTTAGCCAAAAAATGGAATTTTTCGCTTGATTTTCCAGAAAAACCTTATATTTTTCGCATTTCGCCTCTAAGGTTGCAAGCAGGTTTTTATTCGCTCAATCTGTATATGGAAGCAAATAATTCATTGCAGGATTGGGTGCAACAACAAGTTCATTTTGAGGTACAAACAGGACATATTTATTCATCTGACCAACATTTTGCAATAAGGGCATTGGTGCAAGCAGATTTTGAATGTGAATAATAATAATTATGAATTAGGAATTAAGAATTAGAAATTAAGAATTAGAAATTAAGAATTAGAAATTAAGAATTAGAAATTAAGAATTAGAAATTAAGAATTAAAAACACGTTTAAATTAAACCTTAAACTTTTGAACCTTGAACTTTAAACCTTAAACTTTAAACCTTGAACTTTAAACCTTGAACTTTAAACCTTGAACTTTAAACCTTGAACTTTAAACCTTGAACTTTTGAACTTCTCAAAACGCCAAAGGAATTTTGATGTGGAATTTTGTAAAATCATTGCTTTTACTTTCTACTTCTATGCTGGAATTAAGGCGTTCTAAGGCATCTTTTACCACATAAAGCCCCAAACCATTGCCTTTGGAAAGTTCTGAACCTCTAAAAAACATATCATAAATTTTGGGGAGATGTTCAGGCGAAATACCCACGCCATTGTCTTCAATTAGGATATAAAGCCAATTTTGTTGTTGTTCTGAATCTTGGTGTTCTAATGGATAATGCGTATTTTTTTGAACATTTATTTGGATATGAGGTGTTACATCTTCTTTTCTAAAATGCAGGGCATTTTCTACCAAATTTTGTAAAATAATGGTGAGTGTTTCTTCATCAAAATAAAGGCTTGTATTATCATCAATATTTAGTGTAATATTTGGATTTGATTGGTCAATCATATTTTTGAGATTTATTTTTATTTCTCCAAAAATATGCTCAAAATTTACCCAAGATTTTTCTATTTGTTTGCCTCTTATATAACTAATTTGGTGTAATTTATCCAACATTCTATCCATTTTGTGGGCTGTGTAATCTATTTGCTCAAAAAATTCTAAACCTGAACTTCCAGGCTCTGAAAGCATTGTCCCCAAATTGGAAAGCCCCAAAATAGTTGCAATAGGTCCTTTGAAATCGTGTGAAGCACGATAAATCAACATATCCAAATCCTCGTTTATTTTGGTTAGCTCATCATTTTTTTGGTAAATTTCAGCAGTACGTTCTTTTACGATTTCCTCCAAATGGTCATTCATTTGTTGGAGTTGTGTATTAGCTTTTGAGATAAAAATCTGTGCTTTTTCAAGTTGTTGCGTTTGCAGATTGAGCTGTGCGTATTGTTGGGTAATTTCTTCTTTTTGATTTTGAAGTTCTTTATTTTGGGCTTCTATGTTGTGATTTTTTTCTTCAATTTCTTTATTTTGGGCTTCTAATTTTTTGGTATTTTTTCTTCTATTTTGAATATTAAGCGTTAATAACACCAAAATCACAAATAAAAGCACCGCACCACCACCCAAACCATACAAGAAATTTTTTTGATTGTCCATTTGAAGTTGATAACTTCTTTGTGCTTGTGCAAAAAGATGTGGGTCATCAAGTTCTTTGGTGTCCATTTCGCTACGCAATTTTACTGCATCTAAAAAATATTTGATACTTTCTTTTTCATTGCCCAAATGGTCATAAATTGTCCCAATCAGATAATATGCTTTTGCAGTTTGACCTTTGTTGCCTGTTGCTTTGGTATATTCCACATACAAAAGATAATGTTCTAACGTCAGTTTGTAATATTCTTCATTTTGATAATAAAGTCTATAATAATAATCGCCTAATGCTTTGTGAGCTTTGGCAATTAGCATTTTGTCGTTGGTAGTTTTGCTTGCTTCTAAGGCTTTTATATAAAGTTCTTTGGCATCTTTGTCCCTTCTGGTTTCATCTTTAAAAAAAACATCTGCCTGAATAAGCAATGCTTCTGCTTGTCCTGGTGGATATTTTAATGAAATAGAAATCTGATAAGTTTGTTGTGCGTACCAATAGGCTTTTGATTCTTGTTGATTTTGGAGATGCTCTCTTGCGAGGGTATTAGCAGTTTTTATCCATTGGGTATCCTGTCGTGCAATAATAAAAAGTTGCCTTTGCAAACTATCTATTTTGAAGCATTGGGCATACAACAAATGGGTAAAAATTTGTGTAATAATTAGAACAAAAAAGCACACCAATATTTTAAAATAATTCATTATTTAATAAATAAACGGTGTAAAACGATAATTTTACAAAAAAAATATTTTTTAGTGTTATTTTTTATTAAAAATTTTCGTATATTGTTTTGCAAAACTATTATTTTTTTAGGTTAAAAAAAAGCCCAAAAAAGCCTAAAAGTCCAAAAAGGTTTAAAAAAGCTGAAAATTTAAAAAGTAATTTTTGTATTAAGGAATGAATTAAAAATAAAATGGATACTTTTAAAAATAGGCATAAATGCCTATTCTATACATATTTTTGTATTTTTATGTATAGCACAGGCATTTATACCTGTGAAACGTCAAACATAAGCACATTATGATTTACTCATTCCTTAAACTTCAAACCTTAAACTCTTAAACTTTTTTATGTTCACTCGCATCTTAAATTTTCTAATACATATATTTTTAGTAATATTCGTTTTTTTGGCGATTATTGTGCTTGTGATTTTGTTTTTTTGGCAAAATTATCCTAAAACTGTAGAAAATTATTGGAACAAAGCAAAACATTATTTGCATCTTACCCGCAAACCTACCCAAAAACCGCTTGTTTATTCAGGTTTTGGGGTTAATTTGCCACCTTATCGCATACACGGATTAGATGTGTCGCATTATCAGGCACATATTGATTGGCACGCCCTCAAACAAATGAAAATTGGGCGTGATTCATTGGTTTTTGTGTTTATAAAAGCCACAGAAGGCGAAGATTATAGAGATAGTTTTTTTGATTATAATTGGAAAGAAAGCAATGAAGTAGGTTTTTTGCGTGGTGCGTACCATTATTATCGCCCAAATGTTGAGCCTGTTATACAAGCCCAAAATTTTATAAATGCTTTAGGAAATACAACCCAAATGCTTCCTCCTGTGTTGGATATAGAAGAAAGAGGTGATTTGGACATAGAAGTTTTACAAAAAAATTTACAAATTTGGTTAAATTTGGTAGAAAAACATACCAAGAAAAAGCCTCTTGTGTATTCTAATCGCAATTTTTATACACATTTTCTCAAAGAAAAATTTAAAAAATATCCTGTGTGGATTGCTCAATATGATGACCTCAACCAAAAACCTTTGGAGGTTACAAATTGGATTTTTTGGCAACACACCTGCAAAGGGCAAGCAAATGGCATTGCTCCAAAAATTGATTTGAATGTGTTTAGGGGAAGTTTGGAGGAATTGAAAAAATTAGGAATTGGAAATTAGGAATTGGAAATTAGGAATGAAACAGCCAAATAAGAGTAGAAATTTTAGGATTAAATACAAATTTACAGAATTAAATACAAAATTTATAGATTATTTTTAAAATAATTAAAATAAAATTTGGATAATCAAAGTGTTTTTGTTGTAATTCCTAATGGTAGTGTTGCAACAAACACATTTGTTTTTTGATAAATAATAAAATAATATTTTAATTTTATATTTTTTTTCAAAATAAAATAAATATTTCAATGTTTTAAAATAGCCTAAAAATATTTTTAAATACAATTAACTATTTTTATTATAATGTTTTTTATTATTATTTGAAATAAAATTTTGTTAATTTAAAATTTAACAATTAATATCTGTTGCAACACTACCATTCCTAATTCCTAATTCTTAATTCCTAATTCTTCTACCATCTACTATGCAAAAATGTTTTTTTCAAAAATAAAGAAACCAAAAACGCAGTCAAGCCCAAAAATAAACCTACCGAAATCGCACCTGAAAGCAATACATGCACACCAAACAAACCCGCTAAACCAACCCAAAGCAACGACCACATAAAAAACGTAAAAAGCCCAAAACGCACAAAATAATCATACAAAGCTGTTGGCATATCACTTTCAGTTTTCAAAATCAAAAAACACCAAATGGCTATCGCAAGGCTCAAACCAACCAAAATAGCTTGTATCAATGATAATGCTCCTATAATAATGAGCAAAAACCACAACCCAATTACCAAACCCAAAAACAACGCCAATACAATCGCAACCATTAACCAATTAAGGTCTAAAAATGGACGGAATTGATACAAACCATATTTTTTTAGTTGTTTTTTGTACTTCTTTGCAATATTTTTATGTTTTTTTGTGGTTTTTTTATCATTTTTTTCAATTTTTGAATTTTTGTTAGTATTTTTGTTAGTAAAAATATTGTTTTCTGAATAAACATCTTTTTTCTCTGAATTTTTTAAATCTAAGTTTTTTGTATTTAATTTTTCTAAACCAATATTTGGTTTTTCTTCTTTTTTAACATCAATCTTATTTTTAGATTTTTCATTTGATTTTTTACCCAAAACACTTGTTTCGCCCATTGTAGCTTGTTGTTCTTGTGCAAAAATTTTGGAATAAAACCCTGAAAAAATTAAAAATATAGCAGAAAAAAGAAAAATAAATGCGAAAAAATGGCTTTTGTTCATAAAATAAGGTTTTTATTAGTATAAATTTTAATTGCAAATACAAAATAAACATTTTTTTTTTTTACTTTTGAAAAATAAAAAAAATCTTTTTCATTCAAACTGAAAAAATAGAGGAAAAATTATTAAAAAATTGTAAAAAACGTTATTTCTTATAAATTTTCACAAAATCATGGCTAAAAAATTACCCATCAACAACAAAAAAGATGTTAAGCTAAAAACATCTCAAAACGAAACTGAAAAAGGTGCAGAAAACAAAAATCTGCCCAAAACCAACCAAAAACTTAATCCGCTTGCCAAAAAACTGCAAAAAGTAATCCAAAAAACGGATAAACCAAAAGTTCAGCCAAATAAAGCAAAGGAAAATGAACCTGAAAAAGTTGAAGAAATTGACAATAATATTGACAATAACAACGAAAATTCAGGGAAAAAAGACAAAAAAAAGAAAAAAGAAAGGGACACTGTGCCAAAATACGATATAAGCTCGTTTGGCTATCCTGTGTTTGATGTGTCGCCTATCAAAGTGGATTATACGCCCAAAGAAGGCGAAGAACACAATCCTGACAAAGAATTGGGTTGGACACTTGACAATAATTATTTTTATCTTTTGGAGGAAGCTGCAAAAAAAGAAATGGAAAGTGAGGATTTTAAAAAACACACCCCAAAACTTACCCTCAAAGACCTCAAAAGAAATCGTAGCATAGAATCAGGTGCTTGCCTCAATACAGTACTTGCTCGTATGCTCAAATTCCAGAAAAAAGGCATTATTGGAGCTTTTACCCAACACGATACGCTGATTGTGGGACGCATTGCGATTGCATTTTTTAGAAAAAATAATTTTGATGAAAGTCTTGTAGAAAAATTCATGGAAAATGACCTTGAAGTAAATACCTACAAAGATGATGGCGTGAAAATGGTGGATAGACAAATCCTTTTTTATGCGTGTAAATTCAAAATGATGATAACGCCTCGTTTGCGTTCTCATACTGCTCGCTATAACCATCAACAACAAATGATGCAAGAACATCCAGGTTTTGCCAAAAAAATGAAAGCAGAGGATATTCTTCCACCACCAAAACCAGCAAAAACCAAAAAACCAAAACCTGTTAAAAAAGTCAAACAAGCACCGCCTCAGCCAAATCCTAACAAAATTAAAAAACCTAAATTTGAACAAAAACCAATCAACGACCCAAAAATATTAAAAGAGAACCGCAGGAAATACGACCACGTGAAGCCAAATTTTGACATAAAACCAAAATATATGCTTGACCCTATCACACGCCAACTTGTAAGAATTGAGGACGTAATGCAAAACCAAAACCCTGAAAATAAAACTACCGAAAATACAAATACCGAAAATGTAACCACCGAAAACAAAAACACTGAACCAAAAACTGAACAAATAACCACCCCAAAAATAGAAACATTTACGCCAATCACTAAAAAAGACGTTGAAAACACGCAAACAACCGAAAATACCAACACCGAAAACACTAATACCGAAAATACCAGCGAAAATACAGAAGAAGAAGGCGGTGAAGAAGGAAAAACTCGCAGAAGGCGTGTAATTATTCGTAAAAAACCTTAGGAATTAGGAATTAGGAATTAGGAATTAGGAATTAGGAATTAGGAATTAGGAATTAGGAATTAGGAATTTATAGTGATTTTTATTTAATTATCCAAATTTTATTTTAATAATCTTTAAATTATTTTTAATTGTATTTATTCCTAATTCTTATTTCATTCACCATTTACCATTCACCATTCACCATTTACCATTCACCATTAAAAAAGTGTGATAAATTATCTATTTGAAAGTTCTTGCATTTTGATAGGAATGTATATTTTTTATGGGGCAATATTAGAAAAAGATTTTTTTTTCCAAAGAAATCGTTTTTTTTTATTGGGAACTACACTTTTAGCTTTTTTATTGCCTTTTTGTGAATGGAATTGGGTAAATGTAGCTGACCAACAAACAAGTTATACATTTGTGCAAACGCTAAAATTGGATAAACTTTTTGATTTGGACAATGTAAAAAACAATCAATTTTATATAGCTGAAAACGAAATTGAAAATAATCTTAACTTTTTTAAAATTTGTTGGTATTTGTATTTCTTTGTGTGCCTTTTTTTAGTTTTAAGGCTTATTTACCAAATATTATACATACTTTTTTGGGTAAATAGTAGCAAAAAAAATTATCAACGTGGTTATGTACGCATAGATACAGACGGAAAAATGCCCACTTTTTCGTTTTTTAATTTTTTATTTTGGGACAATACCCAAAACCTCACATCAGAGGAAAAAGACCAAATTTTGCACCACGAACAAAAACATATTTGGGACAGACATAGCTACGATATTATTTTTATAGAAATAGCAAAGATTATTTGGTGGTTTAATCCAATTATTTATTTGATTTATAAAGATTTGCGTATGCAACACGAATACCTCGCTGATGCAAGCGTATTGCGTGAAAGTAGTATCAAAAAAT
>JAAFIN010000289.1 GCA_013297825.1 Cytophagales bacterium | reverse complement strand
TTTTGTGGGGATTACATATCCACTAAATCCCATTACTGGTTCATCTTTTGTATTTCCGAACTCTAAAACCTCTTGATGATTTACAACATTGAAACGTCCACCATTTTTTACATTTCTATCAATTTTACGATGCCAATCATCATAAGAAAAATAAGTTGGTGAAACAGACAAAATAGAAATTCCCCATCCATAAGTGCGTAAGTAATATGAATTCAATCTTTTGATAATGATACAATAAGAAGATTTTTGGGCAAATTCATAGAATTTTTTTACCCTCGTAGAATCAAATCTATTATAAAAAACGACTTCATTACATATTTCAAAATATTCTTTTGTTGATTTTTCTTTGTCAAAGAATAAAACCTCAAACATACTTGTAAAAGGTGATGGTTGCGAATATGTTTTATTTTGACAAAATAGTAGAAAGGAGAATATTATGAGGTATTTCATAGTGTTTTTTTAGGGGAAAATTAATATTTAATCATTGTACAATCCTATTTTATTTTTACGTGAAGTTTTATTTGTTTGTCTTTCATTGTTTTTTCTTCAAAAGACAATATTTTACCTGTTTTGTAGGTAACTTTTAAGTGAGTTCCTTTTTTAAATGTTATTTTTAAATCATTTCTTTGATAATAATCATTATTTGTATCTTCGTAATCACCTTTTTTACGTTTTTTTCCTTGTGTATTAAAAACAAAAGAAAATTGCATAATATCAGAAACATCAAATGTTCGTTCTCCTTCTTGTTGGAGAAGCAAGGTTTTTGGTATTAAATAGCCCTCCAAACCAACTATTGGCACATTCTCACCAACAGAATTAACCTCAAAAAGCCCCAAAGGTAAATAATCTGGTGCAGACAAACTCAACCATTTTGGGCTTTCCAAACTTAACCCCATTTGGTCTGTGTATTCTTTTCTGAGTTTTTCATGAATATCTAACCTATTACGATATGGGAGTTTATATGTAGGGTTTAGCTTATATTTATGTTGTTGTGTGATAATCAAGATGTGTGTATATTTTTCAAAAAAATTTTTATTGAACGACAACTTGTTTTTTTTAAAATTAACTTCTATCATACCAAAACTATGTTGGTTTGTGCTATCAGAAAGATAAAAATCTCCCAATATACAATATTGTGGTCTCCAATAATATCCACTCATTTGCGAAAATGCAATATTTTTAAAAAAAAATAGAAAAAATAATACTAACCAATATTTCATAACTTTTAGGCGTTTTTTATGTGAAAAAAATAAATGTTAAAACCCAAAAGTTATATATTCATCTAACAAAGGGTCTTCTTCCACAATAATCGTTTCATCTGTTTTCATTGTGATTTGGAGATGTGTTCCTTTTTTGAAGGATACACCCACTTTCTTTGAGCGTTCTTTGATGCGTTCTTCATTTGATTTATGTGACATACTTAACTTTGGATAATGTAACACAAAAGAAAATTTCATCAGTTCAGCTCTTTTGATTTTTTTTCGTTTTTGAAGTAAAAGCTTTGTAGGAATTACATATCCAGTAAATCCCATCAATGGTTCATTTTTTATATCTTCAAATATAAAAATCTCTCTATCTCTACCACCAGTATGTTCCAGATTAAAAGTTCCACCATCTTTTATATTTGTATCAATTTTATTAAAGTACGAATCATAGGGGAAATGATATGAGCGAACAGCCAAACCAAAAACGCCCCACCCATAAGTCTGTAAATAATATGCATTCAATCGTTTTACAACAATGCAATAAGGAGATTTTTTTATAGACTCAAAAAAATTTTTTAAGTGTATTGGATCTAAATTGTCTCTATCGGGAAATGGATATTCTTGATACATTCCAAAATATTCTTTTGTTGGTTTGTCTTTGTCAAAAAAGAAAACCTCAAAATGACTAACAACAGGTTGTGGATATGCTTTGCTTTGACAAAATAGGAGAAAGGAGAATATTATGAGGTATTTCATAGGTTTTTTTTAGGGGAAAATTAATATTTAATCATTGTACAAGCCTATTTTATTTTTACGTGAAGTTTTATTTGTTTGTCTTTCATTGTTTTTTCTTCAAAAGACAATATTTTACCTGTTTTGTAGGTAACTTTTAAGTGAGTTCCTTTTTTAAATGTTATTTTTAAATCATTTCTTTGATAATAATCATTATTTGTATTTTCGTAATCATCTTTTTTACGTTTTTTTCCTTGTGTATTAAAAACAAAAGAAAATTGCATAACATCAGAAGCATCAAATGTTCGTTCTCCTTCTTGTTGAAGAAGCAAGGTTTTTGGTATTAAATAGCCCTCCAAACCAACTATTGGCACATTTTTACCACGAAAATTAACCTCAAAAAGCTCCAAAGGTAAATAATCTGGTGCAGACAAACTCAACCATTTTGGGCTTTCCAAGCTTAACCCCATTTGGTCTTTGTATTCTTTTCTGAGTTTCTCGTGAATATCTAACCTATCGTATCTATCATATAAAGGTCTATATGTAGGATTTAGTTTATATTTACGTTGGTGTGTGATAACTAAAATATGTGTGTATTTCTCCAAATACTTTTTATCGAACAACAAGATATTTTCTTTGAAATCAATCTCTATCATACCAAAATTGTGTTGTTTTATGCTATCTGAAAGATAAAAATCTCCCAATACACAATATTGTTTCCTCCAATCATATCCATTCATTTGCGAAAATGCAATATTTTTAAAAAAAAATAGAAAAAATAATACTAACCAATATTTCATAACTTTAGGCATTTTTTATGTGAAAAAATAAATGTTAAAACCCAAAAGTTATATATTCATCTAACAAAGGGTCTTCTTCTATGCTAAGTGTTTCATCTGTTTTCATTGTGATTTGGAGGTGTGTTCCTTTTTTAAAGGATACACCCACTTTCTTTGAGCGTTCTTTGATGCGTTCTTCATTTGATTTATGTGACCTACTTAATTTTGGATAATGCAATACAAAAGAAAATTTCATCAGTTCATCACTTTTGATTTGTGTTTTTTTTTGAAGTAAAAGCTTTGTAGGAATTACATATCCAGTAAATCCCATCAATGGTTCATTTTTTATATCTTCAAATATAAAAACCTCTCTATCTTTACCACCAGTATGTTCCAGATTAAAAGTTCCACCATCTTTTATATTTGTATCAATTTTATTAAAGTACAAATCATAGGGGAAATGATATGAGCGAACAGCTAAACCAAAAACGCCCCACCTATAAGTCTGTAAATAATATGCATTCAATCGTTTTACGACAATGCAATAAGAAGATTTTTTTATAGACTCAATTTTTTTTTTTAAGTGTATTGGATTTAAATTGTCTCTATCGGGAAATGGATATTCTTGATACATTCCAAAATATTCTTTTGTTGGTTTATCTTTGTCAAAAAAGAAAACCTCAAAATGACTAACAACAGGTTGTGGATATGCTTTGCTTTGACAAAATAGGAGAAAGGAGAATATTATGAGGTATTTCATAGGTTTTATTTTAGGGGAAAATTAAGGCGTGAGGTTTTCAATAATTGTCATTAGAGTTCTTTAAATGAACCCATTTTGGAACACGGATTTTATAAACAGCCAGATTCTTTTAGAATGACATTATTTTCACGGATTTTTTCTTTTTTGTGAAGTTTTGATGTTTTTTATCAATTTTTAGACTTCATTTTAAAAACTCTAATAAAAGCTTTTGCTTTTAATACTAAAAAATATGTTTTGAATTACAAAAAAATATGAAAATTATGATAAAAATCAAATATTTTTATTAAAATCAGCCAATATATCACCATAAAACTGAGAATTTTTGTCATAAACAATAAGTGTTTGAATCACACCATTGACATCATCATTGTTCAGATTGATATACTCAAATCCAACACCATTAAAAAATAATGTATTTTTAAATTCATTATTGATAAATAATATTTCAATAATATCATTGTTATCAATATAATATTTTATTGGATTAAAAGATGTATTTGTTTTTATTTTGTATATTACTTAAAAATATTTTTATCCAAAAAAATGTTCCCAAGATATTTGTTTAAATCTTGATTTAACCCAAAAACAAAATTGGACAGATACGATTACCTGTATCTGTCCGTGACTTGTGCAGGAGTCGAACCTGCGACCCTATAATTAGCAGTTATATGCTCTACCAACTGAGCTAAAAAGCCTTGTGTTCTTGTGAAAACACAAACCTAAAAATTTTATACAAAAAATACTGAGTTTGCTGCAAACGCTTTACCATTAAACCACCACCGAATATTATTTTGTCATTGGTTCGGTAGGAAAGAATCGAACTTTCATCTGATGCGATATTTTAAGTAAAAATAGAAAGGTATCTTAATCTAAACTTGCAGAACGATACGCTTAGGCTGATATTTTTATGATTGAAAGAAAAACTATTTGTTTTTTCTTTTAAACAAAAAATGTTTTTTAGTAAAATTCTTAGGCTTAACTTAGTTCTGTGTGTCAAAAGTACGAAAATATTTTTAAGAAAAAAAAAATTATTTTATTTATCTTTCTCCAAATCATTTTGTTATTTTGTATTTTACTTTCCCCTTACACCTTTCCTCTTATTCTTTCTCCTCTTTAAACACAAATTCATCTTCCATTTCATTGGGCAAAATCAATAAAACATTTGCCAAAACAAGCGTAATGAGTGTTTTGGAGGCAACAAAAGGTGGTAATCGTGTAAGACTGATATATTCTTTGAGCGTAATTTTTGTATTTTTAGCTAAATATTTCAGTAAAACAGTTTCTTTTTCACCATATTGAAAATTTATATTTTCATCTTTTATGCGTCCTTGCATTATTTTGTGCATTTCGTAGCTTGCACGCACACATTTGTCCATTACACGCAGGTAAGGTCTGCCCCATTTGTGCGTAGGTTCTTGCAAAAGATAATGAATTTGTGAACTTTTTGGCACAAAATACGCCAAAACTTCCCTGTCGCCTTCTATATTTATTTTTTGCATAGTATAATTCAGTTGTGGCGTAATATATTCTGCAAAAGCCTTTTCCAACACATATTCATCTTCTAAGGGGTATTTAAGCCCTTTTATAATGCGGTCATCATCAACCCCTAAGAGCAAAATTCCGCCTTCTGCATTGGCAAAAGCCACCATTTCCTTTGATATTTTTTCAGGGTGTGTTGCTTTAAGTTTAAATTCCAAATGTTGATGTTCGCCCTGTTTTACCAATTTTTTGAGTTCTTGAAAGTCCATTTTTTTTAATGGTGAATTGTAAATGGTGAATGGTAAATGAAATAGCCAACAGCCTTTTTTCATTTTATTATTATTACATAGCAATTTGGCTTTTTTTTCTGCAAATAAAAAACGATTTTTATGTGAGAAAGTTTTAAAAATAAGATTTAAAAACAGACTCAATTCTTCAACAAAAATTCCCTTCTAATTTTATTGATAAGCATTTTTTTTTGCAAAATAAAACTTTCTACGCTTACAAGCTCATACATAGATTTCCATTCCTCAAAAAGCGTAATATTTTGGGTTTTAAATAAATTTTCATCAATTTTTTTA
>JAAFIN010000288.1 GCA_013297825.1 Cytophagales bacterium | reverse complement strand
ATTCAAGAGATTTTTAAAAATTATCCTGTCATTAAAGCCAAAATTTTAGAAAATTTGGCAGAATTACAAGATGCGTATTTTAGGAATATTTGTGATACTTACAGAGAAGGAAATGGTTTTTTTGAATTACGGGAATTATTTTTAAAAATGAATTTGGGGTTTTAAGAAGGAATCAGGAGAAAGTAGTAAGGGGAAAGGAAACACCCAAATGGTTACGCAATGACAAAAAGGCTGTTGGCTGTTTCATTCAACATTTATCATTCAACATTCACCATTAAAAAATATGCCTTATAAACAAAATGAAGATGATTTTATTCCTAAAACTATTGTTGAATTAGAAAAAAATTTTGGTATTAGGCTTTTGCTTACAGAAGATGATTATGCAGACAAAGATGAAACAAATAGTTCAACATATTTTGTAGATGACAATGGAGAAATTATAAGTTTGGATTTGAAGGATAAAGAAATAGAAGACATTTCTTTTTTTAAAAATTTTCCATATTTAAAATATTTGAATTTGGAAAATAACAAAATTACAGATATTCAACCTTTAAAATATTTAGAAAATCTTGAAAGTTTGACACTTAATAATAATCCAATCAAAAATATAAGTGATTTGTCTGATTTGGAAAATTTGGAAAACCTTAATCTTTTTAAATGTGATATTATTGATATTTCTCCTTTAAAATCCCTCAAAAACCTTATTTGGTTGGCACTTGGGCATAATAAAATACAAGATATTGCACCTATTGCAGATTTTACTAATTTAAAATATGCGTATTTGCAAAATAATGAAATCATTGAATTTCCAGCTAATCATCAATTAAAAAACCTCAAAAGTCTGTATTTAGATTATAACAAAAATATCAACCTTGAACACTTAAAAGGTTTGGATAATTTGGAAACTTTGTCAGTCAATATGTGTGATATTGTGGATATTTCTGCAATAAAAAATTTAAAAAATCTTACAAAATTAGACCTTGTTTGTAACAAAATTAAAGATATTGCACTTTTATTTGAATTATCAAAAATAGAATATTTGGATTTATCACACAATCAAATAACTGAAATTCCACTTGATTTTTTCCAATATTTTCCCAAAATAGAAACCATTTCTTTTTGTGGAAATCCTATTCCTGATGCTTCTGAAATACAACTTGAAAATAAAAATAGACTAAAAATGTATCTCAAGAAAAAAAAATTATTTCTTTGATATTTTTTCAAATTCATTAAAATAATTGGTATTTTTGAGGGATTTTTTTTACTATTTTTTACTATTTTATGGCTAATATTTTATCAGATTTTTGGAATTCTATTTCTTCATTGTTTAAAAATGATAAAAACAAAGAAAAACCAATTTTTGAACAACCTTCGCTTAAAGTTACAACAACATCAATTCCTAACCAAAAAGAAACTTTAAAAGAAAATTATAACACATCATTTTTAAAAAAACCAAAAATCAAACACCCAAAACCTTTGAAATCAAAAATTTTGGGAAAATGGTTGCTAAAAAATGTAATTTTTACGAAAGAACTTTTTGAAAAATTACCCAAAGATGAACAAAATGAATTTAACAATATTTTGGAAAACTTATTAAGCTGTTCTTTTTTTGAGTTCAAAGATAAAAACTTAAATATTTATTTGAATATTGTTTTTGGACATTTTGGTTATGCACACACTATGGCAAACAAATGGAAGTTTAATAATCAAGAACAAACAAATATTTTTATTGATGAAACGCACTCTAAATATAATTGGTATTTTAAATCTTCTCAATGGAACATTTTAAAAGTTTCAGAAAAAGAACTTGAATTGTGTGCAACTGATGGCGGACAAAAAGGGCTTATTTTGTATTTTGAAAAAAAGAATACACAACTGAAAAAATAGGTGCGTAATGAGTAAGAAAAATTAAATCTTAAAAATGGCTGTTTTATTTAACATTTATTATTTGCCATTTAATATTTTCATTATATCTTTTGACCAACCAAAAAACAACACCCCAAAACCAAAAAACACACTCACAAAAGCTCCATTGATGAGCATATTAGCCAAAATGTGGATTGTGTTTTTTTGTAAAATATTTATTTCAAAAGTAGGTAATAATAAACTCAATAAATAAGTCAAAATACCCCAACCTGTTACAAAAAATATTTCTTTTTGCCAAGCGTGAATATTGAATTTTTGCCAAATGTATAAATATTTGATAATATTAAACAACAAAAACGACATACAAGTCGCAAAACCTGCCCCCACAATGCCCATTTTGATAATTCCTATATAATTGGAAACCAACATTACCACTGCCAACGCCAAAATAAAAAACAAATTCATTCGGTAATGTTTGGATTGCAAAAGCAATTCGCTATTTATCCCAAAAAACATATCCAACCACCTCAATAAAGCAATCCAAAACACAACATATTTGCCTTGTGCGAATATTTCAGGCATCAACAAAAAAAGACTGTCAATATTGCCCCAAATACCCAAAAATAACAAAGTTCCTGCGATAGTTTGGTTTAGGGCAGATTTTTGGTACAAAGTTTTTACTTGAACAAGGTCATTTTCTGACCACGCTTTACTAATAAGCGGTGTTGTAATTTGAGAAATTGCCTTGCGAGGCACTTCCAACAACGAACCAATAAAATACGCAATCGTGTAAATGCCTAATGCCTCTGTACTCAATAAAGCTGGAATCATCAAAATATCTATTTTGACGATAATCAAAGTTCCTGCTCCGCCTATCCAAATCCACGCTCCATAACGCATAATTTCCCAAAAAAGGCTTGGATTTTGAGGTTTTTCGTTTTCTTGTTTTTCGTTTATTTGATTTTGATTTTCTTGGATTTTATTTTTATAAAAAAAAATGATTTTTGGGTTTTTAAAAAAGAAAATGCCTAATTGGAGTACATACAAAAATCCAAAAAATGCCATTAGTCCATACAAACTAACTCTTATTCCTACCAATAACTCAAAACCAATGATTTTTTTTGCAAATAATATTACCAAAATCACAATGCCAATTCTTAATAAAACTTCTCTAAAAAAATTGGGAATTGCAATGCGTAAATGTACTCTTGTATAACTTTCTATCACCAATAACCACAACAACAACAACGCATAAGGCACTGCGTAGGTAAAAAAAGCAAGTGTTTCAGGTGAGGTTTTGGTGTAAAAACTTTGCCAAAAAGGCAAAAAAATTAAAAAAATTGATGCACAAATTACCCAGCCTACAAATGAATACAACACCAAAAAAGCTAAAAATCTTTGGTAAAGTTGGTTGTCAGCCTTAAAAATGGGCGAAAATTTATCAGTTGCCTGCACAATGCCAAAAGCAGAGAGATTAGCCAAAACCAACCCCAAACTTTCTACAAAATTGATAATACCAATCTCCTGCACGCTCAAAAATCTTGGTGAAAGCACCAAAATATTAAATGCACCCAACAACACGCCCAAATATGACGCAATAGAAAATTTGATACTTTGACGAATGACAATGCCCACAAGTAGAAGTTTAAAAAGTTCAAAGTTTAAGGTTTAAAAAGTTCAAAGATATTTATATTTTTTTAAATGTATTTTTTTTATTTTTACACTTTAAACCTTTTGAGCATTTTGACCTTTTGAGCATTTTGACCTTTTGACCTTTTGACCTTTTGACCTTTTGACCATTTTGACCTTTTGACCATTTTGACCTTTTGACCATTTTGACCTTTTGACCATTTTGACCTTTTTAAACTTTTTCCATTAAAAATTTTGGGGCTTTGAGGGTTTCTTTTCTAATTTTCTCTTGTAATTTCAAAAAACCACCAATCAAAGCCTCTGGGCGAGGCGGACAACCTGCTACATACACATCAACAGGAATAATTCTATCAACGCCTTTTACAACGTGATAACCGTGTTCCCAATAAGGCCCTCCACAATTTGCACAACTTCCCATAGAAATCACATAACGAGGTTCTGCCATTTGTTCGTAAAGTCTGCGAATACGGTCAGCCATTTTGAAAGTAACCGTTCCTGCGACTATCATTACATCAGATTGGCGAGGCGAATTGCGAGGAAATATGCCCAATCTATCCAAATCATAATGTGAGGCAAAAGTTGCCATCATTTCTATTGCACAACACGCCAGCCCAAAACCCATAGGCCACATAGAAGAAAGCCTTGCCCAGTTTAAGAGTTCTTCGGTTTTAGCAAGAATGATGTTGTCGTTTTCAAAGGTTTGGTCAAGTAAGCCCATTTTTTAATGAATTTTAGGTTTTTAGTTTTTAAGCATATTTAAGTCGCCCTTTTGGAAGTGGAATAATTCTTCCAAGTTCTTTTGCGGTTTCAATCCATTCCTCAATAATAATTTGGGCATTTTCCAATGCTTCAAAATAGGTTTGTCCATCAGCCATACAACCTGAAAGTTCAGGGACTTCTGCGATAAAAGCATTGTCTGTTGCACTCCAATAAATAATTATTTCATATTTATAAATTTGAGTATCATTCATCTTCGTTATTTTCAAAAAGTTGATATTTTAAAATTAATTCACGTACTTGTTTTACTTGATAAGGTTTAGCTTTTCCTTCATTGGAAGGTTGAATATTGATAATTTCTTCAACATCTTCTTTGGTATAAATGTGATGGCTTCCTTTTATTCTTTCTTCAAATCCTAACCGCAACAAAACCTTTTTTAAATCATCAAAATCAATATTTTTATCAGCTAATCCTTGTAAAATTTTAAGTATTAGTTTTTCAAATTCCCCCATTTTTATATTTTTGGTTGATTTTTTTAATGTATTTTAGGTTTTTTTTAAGAAAAAATAATATCTAAATTTTGGGAGATTTTTTTGTAAAAAAGAAAATGAAAACATTTATAACAAGATAAAACTCAATCATAAAATCATAAATTTCTTTTTTTTTAGTATTTTTGGGCTAATTTTTCGTGTATTTAATTTTGAAATTTTAATTTCAATTATCAAAAATACTACCTTTTTTATAACAGGCAAATTTTTAAGATTAAAAAAATAAAATTAGCCACCAAATCATATCATTTCTAATTCCTAATTCTTAATTCCCAATTTTCTCTATGCGTACCTTTGTGATATTTGCTATTATGTTAGGTTTGGATTTTTATTGGTTTTTTAGACTAAAAATTTTGTTTAAAAAGGCAGAAAATCATTTATTCAAAAATATAATTTTTGTAGGATATTGGAGTTTATCAGTTTTGAT
Source organism: Cytophagales bacterium (assembly GCA_013297825.1). Lineage (GTDB taxonomy): Bacteria > Bacteroidota > Bacteroidia > Cytophagales > Microscillaceae > JAAFIN01. The sequence continues at coordinate 345 of JAAFIN010000288.1, read as the reverse complement.
GATAAGTTTTTGGTTATATTTTCGTTGGGCTGATGTATTTGTATTGCCTATTTTATTACGAAGTATTTTATCTACAAGCACCATAGCACTTTATATTACCAAACTTTTTACTGCATTGCCATTTTTTATAGAAGATTTTATTATTTTTTTAAAATTTTGTTTTTATGCTTTAAAAAATGTTTTTTTCCCAAAAAGAGAAACTTTCCCCAAGACTGAAAACCACCTCACAAGGTCAGAATTTTTAGTAAAAAGTGCTTTGTGGGCAAGTAGTGTGCCTTTGGGTTTGTTAAGTTATGGTATGTCTTGGGGTGCGACTGATTTTAGGGTGCATACTGTAAATGTAAA
>JAAFIN010000286.1 GCA_013297825.1 Cytophagales bacterium | reverse complement strand
TTTTAAAATGAAGTCTAAAAATTGATAAAAAACATCAAAACTTCACGAAAAAAGAAAAAAAATCCGTGAAAATCTGTGTTAATCCGTAAAATCCGTGTTCCAAAATGGTTTCATTTAAAGAACTCTAATAAACTTTCTCCAAAAAAATCCTATTTTCAGGATAATCCATATCACAACCTACCCAATGTCCTCTGAGTGTATATTCATTTTCTTCTTGTTCCAACACCAAATTGTACGTTTTGATACACCAATAACCTGCCAATCTTAGCGTTTGTTGGCTTATAATTTGGTGTTCTTGAATATGCAACACATTATTTCGGAGTTCTCCTGTAAAGTTTATTGTGCCATAATCACCTGTTTTATTGACTTTGATGTGTGAATGTCCATTAAATAAATTATTTTCAAATTTATCAAAATAAAGCATAAAATAATAAATATCTTCCACACCTCCTCTTTGTTTTAAAATACCTTCCCATTTACCCAAAAAGATATTTGTTTCTGAATTTTCCATAATTTTTTCATTTTTAATTGTTTTTAACCAAAATTATGCAAAATTTTGTTGTTTAAAAAACAATTCTTTAAAACATCACAATAAAAAACAATAAAAAAAAACATGAAAATGAAATATCTGCATTTAACCATTCTAACATATCTTTTGGCTACTTTATTTGTAGTGAGTTGCCAATCCAATACTGAAAAAAAAGATGACCACGCAGGACACGACCACTCAAAACACGACCACTCAAAACACGACCACAAAGGACACGACCACGAAGGACACGACCATTCAAAACACGACCATTCAGACAAAAAAAACGCAGAAGTTTCTGCACAAGATTGCAAAAATTGTGGTATGCCTTCTGATGACGAAAATTGGCGTGTAAAATATGCGTCATCTGCAAAAGAAGAAACTTTTTTTTGTTCTCCAAAATGTTATTTTAAAGCCTCAACCACCGAACAACAATATGCTAAAGCTGAATTTGTGCAGTTTTCGGTTTTTGGACAAAAATCTAAAACAGTTGAAGCCAAAAAAGCATATTTTGTAACAGGAACAGATGAAAAAGCTCCTATGGGCAAAGATTTTTTGGTAACTGATTCTCCTGAAAGTGCAAAAAAATTGTTGGAAGAAAAAAAAGGCAAAGAAATTTTAACTTTTGATAAAATCACACAAAAATAATTCATATACATAAAAGTAGGTAAATTGATTTTATTTTTTGTAAAATCAATTTACCTACTTTTTAAGATTTTCATTAAAAAATTACAAAATTATTTATTGGTTTTTAACCATTTTTCATAATTTTTATCATCTTTTACTTCTTTTCCAGAAGGGAATTTATCAAGAGAAAGGCATTTTGTGTATTTATTTTCCAGGCTTACCATATCATAAATGCGTTTTGCACTTTTTTTATTTAAGAAAAAATGATAATTCAAAGAAATTTTGTTTCTGATTTGTGATTCGGTGCTGGGTTTGTATGATTTTCCATCAAGCTTGCCACTTTTTACTGCAAATTCGCCTGCTACATCATATTCCATTTCTACCGAAAACTGCGTTTCATCAAAATCACATTTTACAACTTTTGTGCTTTTTACATAAAGCAACACCGCAGGAATAAAATTAGTATTAACTTCTGCACAACAATCACAATATGAAACAATATATTGTTTTATAGCTTTTTTTGCTAATAATTCAGCAGTTTCTTTTGAAAAACAATTATCAATATCTGCAAAAAGCGTATTTGCAAATAGAAAACTAAAAAAGAAGGTAACGGAAAAAATGAGTTTTTTCATGATTTTTTTGAAATAGAATTTTAAAGTTTAATTTTCACAAAGGTATTTCAAAAAAAACATCAATTTTAAGTGATTTTATGAATGTGCTGTTTTAATTTATGAAAACGTCTTTTTGTTTTATAAATGACAAAAATGTAATAAAAAATGCTTTTTAGGAAAAAGTCATTTTAAAACTTTTTTTGTTAAAATAAAAAACCAAAGGTAATTTTACAGAAATTTTTATGAATTTTTAGAAAATATGGTAATCACAAAAAATAAATTTGAATTTGTATATTCTCCTCTTAATTACATTGGTAGCAAAAAGAAAATTTTAGACCAAATTTTACCTTTATTTCCTGAAAAAATAAATATTTTTGTTGATTTATTTGCAGGAGGTTGTAATGTGGGGATAAATTCAGATGCAGAAAAAATATATTGTAATGATAATTTGAGTTTTTTGATAGAAATGTACCAACATTTTCAAAAAACTGATACAACTGAAATTTTACAACATATTAAAAATCAAATAAATACATTTAGATTATCATTAGAAAATGAAGAAGGTTACAAAAATTTAAGAAATCATTATAATATTTTAAAAAACCCTTTAGATTTATTTGTTTTAATTGCTTTTTCATTTAATCACCAAATAAGATTTAACAATTCTCACGAATTTAACAATCCTTTTGGACGACTTAGAAGCAGTTTTAATCCACAAATGAAATCAAATTTAATAAATTTTATTCAAAATATTAAAACAAAAAATATTGAATTTACCAATTATAATTTTGAAAATTTTGAGTTTAATATACTGAATGAAAACGATTTTGTGTATTGCGACCCACCTTATTTAATTACAACAGGCACTTACAATGATGGAAAACGTGGTTTCACAGGTTGGAACGAAAAACAAGAATATAAATTGCTTAATCTTCTGGAAAAATTACACCAATCCAATATAAAATTTGCTTTGTCAAATGTATTAGAACACAAAGGCAAAAAAAACGATATTTTGAATGATTGGCTCTCAAAAAATGATTATCTTTGTATTCAGTTTATCAAAAATCATTACGCAAATGCTAATTATCAAACACTTGTGCGTGATAAAGATGCAAGTAAGGAGGTTTTGATAACTAATTATACTCCGCCTCAAAATAAAGAAAAAGAGATTTTGACATTGTTTTAGATTATGAGATTTATTGGAAATAAAGAGAATTTATTGGAAAAAATTTATCAAATATTTCAACAAAAAAATATTTTTGGAAACTCATTTTTTGATTTTTTCGCAGGAACAAGTAATGTAGGACAATTTTTTAAGAAAAAAGGATTTCAAGTGTTTTCTTCTGATTTATTGTATTTTTCTTTTGTTTTACAAAAAGCATATATTGAAAATAATGAAGTACCAACTTTTGAAACTTTATTATCAAAAATTGAAGTGAAAAGTAATTCTCTTTTTGAAAATCCTTTGATAAAAGTTATAAATTATTTGAATGGATTGCCTCTGCAAGAAGGATTTATTACTAAAAATTACACACCAAAAAATACACAACATTTGGAAGTTCCAAGAATGTATTTTAGTGATGAAAATGGAAAAATCATTGATACAATAAGAATACAAATAGAAAATTGGAAAATAGAAAATTTAATATCTGAAAATGAATATTTTATTTTATTGGCTTGTTTGATTGAAACTGTGCCTTTTTATGCCAATATTTCAGGTGTTTATGCTGCATTTCAAAAAATATGGGATGCAAGAGCAATTAAAAAAATGATTTTAAGACCTATTGAAATTATCAAAAATCAAAAAGAAAATAAGGTTTTTAACCAAAATTCTGTTGAACTAATTTCAGAAATTCAAGCAGATATTTTGTATTTAGACCCACCTTATAATCAACGACAATATGCCCCAAATTATCACTTATTGGAAACTATTGCGAAATATGATAATCCAATTATAAAAGGAGTTTCTGGTATGCGTGATTACACAAATCAAAAATCACAATTTTGTAATGCAGAAACAGGGTTAAATGAATTGCATAAAATTGCTAAAAACGCAAATTATAAATATTTAATTTTGAGTTATAATAGTGAGGGAATTATGCCAAAAACCAAAATAGAACAAAGTTTATCATCATTTGGGGATTTGGAGTTGGTAGAATTTGATTATTTGCGTTTTAAATCAAACTCAAATGGTGAAAGCAAAAACAAAAAATTTATTAAAGAACAATTATATATTCTCAAAAAATAATAAAATTTTAATGAAAAAAAATTTGTGGATTCTTACCGAAGAACGCCCTAAAAAAGAAGTTTTAGTAACTATTTTTCAAAAATTTGCAAAAGATTATGGCTTTGGTTATTTTGGAGATACTTTAAGAATTTTGCCTATTTTAGAAAATGGAAAATTTACTTTTACATATAAAGTAACAGGAATTACTTGTAATAAAGTCAATGAAATTTATATAAAAACAATTTCAGGCAATTCCAGCTTTGCAGATTTTTTGATTTTCTATCAGGAATTTATGCCTTTACAAAATGATACACCTATTTATATCATTGAAGAAACAAAAACAGATGACAAAGAAAGCAGGAATACAGGTGTGTATCAACGTTGTAGTAAATTTGTATTTGTGGAGTATTTTTATCCCAATGCAAAAAAAATAATGCTTTACAATTTGAAAGTTGAACAAAAAGAAATACCAACTGAAACTTATATTTTTGGAACAAGGCTTTTGCTTACTTTGGGCGTTGAGGTTTTAGGTAAAAAATTAGATGAAAATATTTTTGTTCCTTTTAAAAATATTGATGAGGTAATAGATATTAAAGCAAAAATGCGTAAAGCACCAAAAGGAAATACAGGAATTTTATTAACAAAATCAAAAACTCAAATAAATATATCAGGTCGTCTTTTCAAAAGTGGAGGACTTTCACATGACCCAAATATTGGGGCTTTAAGCATAATTTGTGCGGTTTTGAGAAAATTAGGCTGGACTAAAAAATTAGAAATTATTCAACACGGATTATTACAAAATCACGTGGGAGAAACTAATAAATTTATACAAATTGCCAATAAATTGGATATTTCTTTGCAAGGTTTGACTGTCCCAAAAGCAGAATTGCCTGTTAATTATTGGAAATATGACACAGAAGGCGAAAAATTAGGAACTATTTTTATTCATTTGGTTGTAGAAAATTTCACAAAAGGATATTCTATTTTTGAAAATCACGCAGGAAGTGAAAAAGGTTATTTTATCACAAAAGAAGGTGAAGCAATTCCTTTGGCAAAATACAAAGATAAAGATTTGTATAAAAGTGGTGATAAATCTCAAATTATTCACATTCCTGATTTAATTTTAATAGATTTTGGACAAAACGAAATTATAAACATAGAAGGCAAAAAATATAAATTTCGTAAAGATGGCATTTCAGAACTCAACAATTATGATTTTATTGAACAAAATTATATTTTAAAATATTATGCTGATTTTCAAATTGTAAGAACAGTTGTTTTGTATGGTAGTCAAGAAAATGAAATTATAGAAATAGAAATTGGTTTTTTATTGAATGAAAATGGAGAACTAATTTTAGGCATAAAAGCTCCAAATTTGTTTCAAACTGCAATTAAGAATTTATTGGATTTTTGGAATGAAAATTAAATTATTAAAAACAAAAACACTCAAAAAAACATAAAACCATGAAAATATCATACAACTGGCTTCGCCAATACATCAACACTACAAAATCACCCCAAGAACTCGCCAAAATGCTTACTTCGTCAGGGCTTGAAGTGGAACATATTGAACCTTTTGAAACCATAAAAGGCGGTCTGAAAGGTT
>JAAFIN010000285.1 GCA_013297825.1 Cytophagales bacterium | reverse complement strand
AACTAAGCACATCTATTTTTTCTAATAATTTTATTACTAGTTCCTGCAATACCAATATGTCTGCGCTTAATTCCATAAAACAAATTTATAAACTTTTTTTTATAAAAAAAAATAAGTTCTTTTGGACTGGCTAAATAGTTACGAAAAATGTAAGCACAAAAGTAAAAAATAATTTCCAAAGCTAAATACATTTTTCGTCACCGACAACTCAGTGAGCAAGTCCTCTGCAATGCGTTGTTAGTGACGAAAAATGCTTTTATACTTGTAATAATACTATCTTTTGTGCTTTTTTGGGTAGCAGATGTATAATTGCAGTGTGCTTGCATTTTTCTAAACACACAACAACGGTACAGGTTTTTACGCTTGGTAACACCAACAAAGGTAAAAATTAAAGTCTTTAATTATTAAAATATTTAGATTAAATGTTAAATTAAAATCTTTAATTAGTGAATTATTTATATTAAATTAAAATATTTACTTATAAAAATTTATAGATTAATTATTAAAATAAATGCTTTACTTAGTAAATTTTACTATTACATTCATTTAGTGATTGATTTAAAAATATATATTTATATTTTATCCAAATTTTATAATATTTCAGATGTTTTTATTTTACACAATTTATGTTATGACAACATTAGGTTTTTGTCTGTAGGAATATCAATAAAAGTTAAAAAGGATAAAAAATCATTAAAATGATATTTTACAGTTAGGCAAAAGTGCTTTTATTTGTTGTTGTTTTTTCTTAGAAATTGGATTTTTTGACAAATCTAATCTTTTCAAATTTTTTAAATCCCCAATTTCTTCAGGTAGAATGGTTAATTGATTATTTGACAGATTTAATGTTCTTAAATTCCTTAACTCTACAATTTCCTTGGGCAATGTGTTTAATTGATTATTAGGTATTTCTAACCTAATCAGATTTCTTAACGCTCCAATTTCTTTGGGTAAAGTAGTTAATTGATTGTTGTCAAGATATAAAAATTTCAAATTTTCCAAATCTTCAATTTCTTTAGGTAGTGTAATAAATTGATTGCTTTCCAAATGCAAATAACTCAAATTTTTTAACGCTCCAATTTCTTTGGGTAAAGTAGTTAATTGATTATTGGGTATCTCCAATTGAGTCAAACTTTTCAATTTCTCAATTTCTTTGGGTAAGGTTGTAAATTTATGTCCTCCCAAAGTCAAACCATCTAATTTCAATGCTAAAAGTTCTTTGGGAAATGAATTAAATTGATTTTTATCTAAAGCCAAATAAGTTAAGTTTTTCATTTTCCTAATTTCCTTAGGTAAAAAAGTTAATTTATTATTTTTTAAATCCAATACTTTTAATTTATTCAATCCCAAGACTTCTGTGGGTAAAATAGTAAATTGATTACTTCTCAAATACAATGATTTTAATTGTTTCAATTCCACAATTTCTTTAGGTAAATTAGTTAATTGATTACCCTCTAAGTCTAAATGTTCTAATTGTTTCAAACCTGCAATTTCTTTAGGTAAATTAGTTAATTGATTTCCTTCTAAGTCCAAATGTTCTAATTGTTCCAACTCTCCAATCTCTTTGGATAAAGTGGTCAGTTGATTACCTCTTAAATGCAATTGTTTTAATCGTGTCAGTCTTCCAATTTCTGTGGGTAAAACTGTTAGTTTACTGCTATCCAAATTTAGCCACTCCAATTTTTTTAGCTCCCAAATTTCTTTGGGTAATATGACAAATTGATTTTTACCTAAACTTAGATGTTCCAATTTTTCTAATTCCCTAATTTCTGTAGGTAAATTACTAAACTGATTTTTATCTAACCTCAAATCTTGTAACTGTTTTAATTCTCCAATTTCTTTGGGTAAATTGGTTAATTGATTGCTTATTAAGGTCAAAGATTTTAATTGTTTCAATTTTCCAATTTCTGCAGGCAAACTTGTAAATTTGTTATCTGATAAATTTAAATGAGTTAAATTTTTCAATTCCTCAATTCCTTTGAATAAATCAACTAATTGATTGGAAGAAACTTCTAACTGTTTCAAATTCTTTAATTCTCCAATTTCTTTAGGCAACGTAATGAGTTTATTGTCTGCTAAATATAAATGAGTTAAACTTTCTAATTTTCCAATTTCTTTGGGTAAAATGACCAATTGATTATAATACAACTCTATAACTTTCAAATTTTTTAGTTCCCCTATTTCTTTGGGTAAATTGGTTAGTTGATTGTAAGAAATTTTTAAATGAGTTAGATTTTTTAATTCCCCAATTTCTTTAGGCAGCGTAGTAAATTGATTATAATTCATATATAACGCCTTCAATTTTTTCAATTCTCCAATTTCTTTGGGCAAAGTGGTGAGTTGATTTTTAGAAATGTCTAAATCATTTAGGTTTTTCAATTCTCCAATTTCTTTAGGCAAAACAGTCAAATCCATATCAGACAAATCCAACGATAAAACCTCATTAGGTTTTAATAGTGCGTCTTTTAGATTTTTGTATTTTTGTGAATATCCACACACAGACACACATACAAAAAATATGAGTGCTAAAAATAGTTTTTTCATTTTTATATACTTCAAAAGGGATAAAATATGACATAAATAAAAAGAAAAAAAGTGAGTAAATTTGCGTTAAATAAAAACATAAAAAATTATGCTCACTTTAAGTATCAGCGAAGCTGAAAAATCGGTACTAAGTTACAAAAGATTTTCTTATCCTTGTGTAATTGTTCAAAAAAGATTACACGCAGTGTATTTAAAAGCAACCCAAGAATTAACAAATGCACAGGTAGGTCTTTTTTGTGGTTTGCATCCCCAGTTCCTCTAAGTCTGTTGTTCGTTGAAGTTTCCAACTTCAACGCTCTGGCATTGCGGTTTTCAACCGCACACGCCCAAAGGGCGAACTTACAGAAGAACAAAAGAACAACCACACAAAAATAACTATAATAATAATAAAAGTAACAAAATAAACCACATCAGGGTTATCAAAATGATAATTAGACATATTCTAAGATTGTTTGATTGTCTGACTATTTTTCTGCGAGTTCGCCCTTTGGGCGTGTGCGGTTGCAAACCGCAATGCCACGAATGCGAAGTAAAATACTTCGCATAACGACATCTTTTTTAGCACATTTTAGGTTAGGAAACTTCAAAGAACTGGCTTCAATTATCCTTTTGGAAGTATATTTTTTGAGATCTCGCAAAATATCTGACAAAGTATCAACCTCTTTTCTGCGAATAATCAAATGAACGTGATTGCTCATAATGCACCAAGCAAACACCTCCAATCCTTTGTTCTCTTGACAATAAATTATACTTTCCAACAAAATGTCCACATACAAAGACCTTGTAAATACATCTACCCAATCCACCACCGCAAAAGTAACAAAATAAACCCCATCAGGGTTATCAAAACGATAATTGGACATATTCTAAGATTGTTTGATGGTAATACCATTCTTCTGCAAGTTCGCCCTTTGGGCGTGTGCGGTTGCAAACCGCAATACCACTAATGCGAAGTAAAATACTTCGCATAACGACATCTTTTTTATCGCATTTTAGGTTACGAACACTTAGAAGAACTGGTCTTTAGATTTCAACAAACATACTTTTTTTATAGACTTTTAGGAACACTTAGAAGAACTGGGAGAGTTTCTTTTTTCATATTTTTTTTCTTCAAAATTAAAGAACTTTCTATATTTTTGCAAAATAATGCGTTTTTTTTACGCATTATTTTCTTCCTTACACCCTTGGTCTAAAGACTTCAACGAACACGGTATTATTCCTCAATAATCACATTTCCATCAAAATAATATAAATCAGGCGTATCTGGTGGATAATCTGGTTGATAACTCAACAAATTAGGACAATCCCAAAAAGTAGATAGCTTTGTTATAATCTCCAATTTGCTACTTCCTGCCACCATTCCAACAAATGTATCTAATTCTTCAAATAGTAACTCATAATGATAAAATTCATAAAAACCCCAAGCACAAGGTTGCATTATTTTTTCTTCAGGATATTCTGCAAAGTAACCCCTCAAATAGTTTTCAAAACACTTATTTGAACCAACCGTAAAATAAAAATATTCTTTGGTATTATCATCTAAAAAAATGATTTCAATGGTAAAAAATAACTCATAATCTTTTTTTCTACTATCAAAATTTTTAATATCTACTTTCTGTTCAGGAAAATTTTTGTTTCCATTTCCCACACAAGCTCTAACAATTTGCCAAGTAAATGGAATTTGAGTAATGTTTTTATCTCTTAAATAACTCTCATTATCTTCCCACATCAAAAAACCATTTCCATAAAGATTTTCCCAATCAAATGAATTATGGAAAAAGTTTAAAGCCCCTAAAACAGTAAGATTTTCAGAATTTGAGATGATAGGAGTTGGTTTGATTCTATTTTTTATAGTTTGTGAAAAAAAAGTTCGTAATTCTTTCAAACTATTTGAATTATTTTGAAAATTGTCTGACAACACAAATAAATAAAAATTAATATGATGAAAAGATGTATCATATTTTATATAGTGGTTATCACACAATCTATCATAAAGCCTTACCAAATCAGAAATTTGGGTTAACCAACACATTCCTTTATATAAATTACAATTAGAATATTCTGATAATGCATAAACATAATATTTGATGGTATTTTTATTTTTAATATTTTTTAAAATAAGGGAATAGGGTTTCATAGTTGTTCCAAATGTAAATTTAATTTTGGTTTAGCGTTTGATTTTGGGGTGTTGTCTACTTGTAGCCAAGTTTTACTTGGTGTTTTATATTCTATGTTCATTTCAGATAACCCAGTTCCTCTAAGTCTGTTGTTCGTTGAAGTTTCCAACTTCAACGCTCTGGCATTGCGGTTTTCAACCGCACACGCCCAAAGGGCGAACTTACAGAAGAACAAAAGAACAACCACACAAAAATAACTATAATAATAATAAAAGTAACAAAATAAACCACATCAGGGTTATCAAAATGATAATTAGACATATTCTAAGATTGTTTGATTGTCTAACTATTTTTCTGCGAGTTCCCCCACTCCTCCAAGTTTGTACTCAATTCAAAATATTATTCTGTTTCAAGTTTCAAGCGTAGCGTAACTTGCAACTGCCTTTTTGCAAGTTTTCAACTTGCGTATCACAAAAAAACAATCACAAATCACACCAAAATAATTCATTTCCTTAATATTGCAGTAGGTTTGCTTTGCAAACCGCAAGTTGAAAACTTGCAAAAAAGCAGTTCCAAGTTTGGCTTCGCCTTAAACTTGAAACAGAATTTTATTCGGTTTTAGGATAAACTTGGAGTAGTGGGGAAAACCAAATCTTTCGCTAACTCTGTTTGATAAGTTGCCCTTGCGGGCAGAAAGTCAGAGACTTTCGGAATAATAAGTCCAAATCAGAGATTTGAACTAAGTCGTGGTTTTTTATTTTTTTGGAAGACTTGGACTAAATTGGGGAGTTTTTAAAGACTACCTTGGACTATCAAACATAATTTTAGGTAACTATTTAGCCCGTCCAAAAGAACTTATTTTTTTTTATAAAAAAAAGTTTATAAATTTGTTTTATGGAATTAAGCGCAGACATATTGGTATTGCAGGAACTAGTAATAAAATTATTAGAAAAA
>JAAFIN010000287.1 GCA_013297825.1 Cytophagales bacterium | reverse complement strand
ATTAGGAATTTTTGCACCAATACGTCCTTATTTGATAGAATACACCATCAATAATTATATTGCCCAAAATAATTATGAAATGTTGGTTAATATGACCTACATAATGATTGGAACATTGTTATTGCAGTCATATATTCAATATCTTCACACATATTTGTCGGGTTGGTTGGGGCAAACGATTATCAAAGATGTGCGTACAGCGTTGTATAATCATATTTTGAATTTTAGGCTAAAATTTTATGATAAAACACCTATTGGAAGGCTTGTAACACGCAATATTTCTGACATAGAAAGCCTTTCTGCGGTATTTACAGAAGGAATTGCTGCGTTGATTGGTGATATTTTACAAATTGTTTTGATTTTGGTGCTGATGTTTTATTCGCATTGGAAACTCACGCTTATAAGTTTATCGTTGTTGCCTCTGTTGTTGTTAAGTACTTATATTTTTAAAGAAAAAGTAAAAAAATCTTTTGACGAAACACGTGTTGCAGTTGCGAATTTGAATACTTTTGTGCAAGAACACATTACAGGAATGAACATTGTGCAGATTTTTGGGGCTGAAAAAATTGAATACCAAAAATTTGAAAAAATAAATGACGAACATCGTGGGGCACAACTTAGAGCAGTTTTTTATTATTCGGTGTATTTTCCTGTGGCGGAGGTTATTGCAGCAGGTGGAACAGGGCTTTTGGTGTGGTATGGCTCAAGGCAAGTATTGGCAGAAGAAATTACGCTTGGAACGTTGATTGCGTTTATTATGTATATTTCTTTGTTTTTTAGACCAATTCGTATGATTGCTGACCGTTTTAATACCCTTCAACTTGGTATCGTAAGCACAAACAGAATTTTAAAATTATTGGACAATACAGAAGACACCCAAAAAAATGGTAATTATAAACCGAAAACTTTGGAAGGAACTATCAAATTTGAAAATGTGAGTTTTGCGTATAATGACGAAAATTATGTGTTAAAAAATATCAATTTTGAGGTAGAAAAAGGCAAAACGGTTGCCCTTGTTGGTGCAACAGGTGCAGGAAAATCCTCTATCATCAATCTTTTGAGTAGATTTTATGAAATAAATTCAGGTAAAATTTTGATTGATAACAAAGATTTGCAAGAATACGATTTAGAATTTTTGCGTCAAAATATTGGGGTTGTGTTGCAAGATGTGTTTTTATTTTCGGATTCTATTCGCCAAAATATCACACTTGGCAACAACACGATTGATGATGCAACTTTAGAACGTGCCTCTGAACTTGTAGGTGCGAAGAAATTTATTGAAAAACTTGAAGGAAAATTTGATTATAAAGTTCAAGAACGTGGTGCAACGCTTTCAGTAGGACAACGCCAACTTATTTCGTTTGTGCGTGCAATGGTGTATGACCCCAAAATCCTTGTTTTGGACGAAGCAACTGCCTCAGTAGATACTGAAACCGAAGAATTGATACAAGATGCTATTACTAAACTTATGCAAGGGCGTACTGCCCTTAAACTTTCATTAACAACTTATTAAAAAAAAAAATTTGCACAGATAAAGATTTTCCTTGTACTTGCAAACAGTTTTATACACAAACAATAAATAAATAAACGTCATTTTTTAAAATTTCATTTTAAACTTTTCATTTTACAACTTTTTTTATAAAATACCATGAAACTCAAATTATTATTTTTCGCCATCTTATTCTTTTTCACAGTAAATGTTAGCTTTGCTCAAAAAGGTGATGCAAAAGCAAAAGCTAAAGTTTATACTGAACAACTTACATCACAACTCAAATTGACTCCTGCACAATCAAAACAAGTGCTTGCTATCAATGAAGATACCAATATGAAACTTGAAAAAGCAAAAGGTTCTGAAGATAAAGCTATCAAACAAGCTCGTATCAAAGCTATTGGTGCAATCTTGACTGCTGACCAAAAGAAAATTTTTGACAAAAATTTTGGTGGTGGCAAAAACTAAGAAATTTCTTTTTTCTTAAAAATCATAAAAAAGCAAGTTATTTTTTTAAATAACTTGCTTTTTGTTTTATATTTGTTGAACAAAAAAGACTTAAAAATTGTCTTAAAAAAACAAAAACAAAATTTTATGGACATAGAAAGTATATTTCATTTGGCACGCACAGGCAACACACAAGCACTCAAAGATGCTATTTTGGGCGGTTTTGGGGTAAATACACCTAATGCAGTTGGGCATAATTTATTAGGAATTGCTACTTATAACAATCAATTAGAAACCGCCAAAATGCTTTTGGAAAATGGGGCAGAAGTTAATATTGTGGATAAACAAGGCAATACTGCGCTGCACGGTGTTTGTTTTAAAGGAAATTTTGATATAGTGGAATTGCTTGTGGAAAAAGGCGTTAATGTGAATAAGGTTACTTTGATAGGAATTACTGCCTTGATGACTGCGTCAATGTTTGGGCATTTGGATATTGTGCATTATTTGCTTTCCAATGGTGCAGAAATCCATACACAAGACCAAAGAGGAAATACTGCATTGTCATTGGCACAACAACAACAAAATTATGAAATGGTAGCATTGTTAGAAAGTTTTATGTAAAAACTTTTGAATTTGATTAAAAAAATAAGAACTTTGCTTTTGATAACTTTTTTTCAAAAAAAAATGATAAAAAATGAAAAAAAACACAAATAATTTCCTGTTTCTTGCCCTCTTTTTGATATTTTTTACAAATTTCTCACACCAAATATTAGCACAAGGCAATAATATGCCTGTGATTTATGTGTCTGGTATGGTGGTTACAGGCGAACAAGCTGAACCATTGCCTGGTGTGCATATATATATTCCCAAAGCAGGTAGAGGCTCTGCAACCAATTCTGATGGTATGTTTAGTATGCCTGTTATTGCAGGTGATAGCTTGATTGTGAGTTGTGTGGGGTACAAAAAACGTTTTTATCGTGTGCCAAAAGATAAAATTCAAAATTATTCGGTGGTAATTGAACTCAAAGACGAAAGTACAATGCTCCCAATCGTAGAGATTTTTCCGTATCCTACCGAAGAACTTTGGAAAGAGGCAATCCTCGCTATGGAACTTCCTGATAAAGAACGTATGGAACGCCTCCAAGAAAATATTAGTCCTGAATCTATGGAACGCCTCGCTATGACAATGCCAATGGACGCAAGAATGAACGCTAAATATACATTCCAAGATGATGCTGTGAGATTGGGCAACCAGACTTTTATGCCTACGGTTTCTCTACTTAATCCTTTTGCGTGGGCTCAATTCTTCAAATCTGTAAAACGTGGTGATTTTAAACGTGGTAGATGGAAAGATAGAAGATAAATGGTAAATGGTAAATGGTAAATGTTGAATGATAAATGAAACAGCCAACAGCCTAAAAGCAGGATTTTCAGAATTTAAGGATTAACAAGATTGAATACAAATTTAAACTTTGAACTTTTGAACTTTGAACTTTTGAACCTTGAACTTTTGAACCTTGAACTTTTGAACCTTGAACTTTTGAACCTTGAACTTTTTGAACCTTGAACTTTTTGAACCTTGAACTTTGAACTTTTGAACCTTAAACTTTGAACTTTTTAAACCTTTCTTATGAAAGACGAATTATTAAAACATTTTGAGGCATTAACCAAAGAACTTTTGGTAATGAGTGAAACAGATGCACCACTTACGCCTTTTTTTTGGGAAATAAAAGAAGAAATTACGCCTGAATTGGTCGCAAAACATTCAGAAAAACCTGAAAATGAACGTTCTCCTGTAGAAAAAATAGAATTTAAGGCTTTTTTTGAAAAATACACCCAAAAAGAAGATTGGTATGGTGAAGAAGAACTTGCAACTGTTACTAAATTTGAAAATCTTGCAAAAGGTTTATCAGAAAAATTAACAGAGTTGGCGGTTTATCGTGTTGGAAAAATCAATATTGATGTTTTTGTTGTTGGAAAAATTTTCAATGACAAAAAAGAAATTTTGGCTCACGCAGGCGTGAAAACATTTGTCGTGGAAACGTAATTAATGGTGAATGGTAAATGTTGAATGGTAAATGAAACAGCCAAATTTTAATATTAAATGATAAATATTGAGTGATTTTTATTTTTTAGAAATAAAAAAAGGTTTGTGTTAAAAAACACAAACCTTTTTTATTTTAAACTATGAATTTGGCTGTTCAATTCCTAATTCCTAATTTCTAATTCCTAATTAATTTATCCACCCAAACATTCTTCCCCAACGAATTTTTCCATTAAACCAACCACGATTTGCGTCCAAAGAAAGCCAAGTAAATGAGGCTTGTCCTACAATATGGTCTTCTGGCACAAAACCAAAAAAACGACTATCAAATGATTGATGACGATTGTCGCCCATCATAAAAAAATAATCTTGTTTAAAAGTATATTCTTTGATTTCTTTATAATTGATATAAAGTTTTTGGTTTTCAATTTTCACGTTTTCGTGCCATTCGTAGCGAGCTATGGTTTGTCCATATCTTTTGAGATTATCAGCATTGATTTCTATTTTCATACCTTTTTTTGGAATGGTAAGAGGGCCAAAAAAATCTTCATTCCAATTAAATTCTTTTTGCCAATTAGGCAATAATTCAGAACAAGGAGCCATTCCTGAGCCTATATTTTCGCCTTGTGGTCTGATAAATTTCTCTACACTTACCACAAAATCCATTTTTTTAAGTTTTTGGGCTTGTGCATCAGTACAATAAGCACGATACGTTTTGTCGTCATCACTTGCACGCCCAACTTCTGAAATATACAAATCCTTAAAAATATCCTCGTGAATACCATTTTTACTTTTGATAATGTATTCCGATTGCATATTAGGCGGATTAGGAGCAGGTTTATCATTGATATAAACTTGTCCAGCTTTTACTTCTATTTTGTCGCCTGAAATACCCATACATCTTTTGATATAATGCGTTTTCATATCCACAGGGGGAGGCGTACAACCTGACATCGTGTCAGCAGGATAGCCAAATACGACTACGTGATTATTTTTGACAGAAGTATAACCCCACAAACGAGCAGAAGGTAATTGAAGCCAAGTAAGATATGATAATGTATTGGTAGTTCCCCAAAAACGATTATCCGCCAAAGGCAAACAAAGTGGAGTTTGTGGTGTTCTTGCCCCATAAGCTATTTTGCTTACAAACAAAAAATCACCTACTAATTGCGTACCTTCCATTGAAGACGTAGGAATGGTATAAGCTGACAAAAGTCCCCAACGCAACACTGTTGCTGCGATTATCGCAAATACTAAAGCATCACGCCATTCACGCAAAACACTTTTTTTAGGTTTTTTGTCTTTATCTTCGGTGTTTTCTGTCGTATTTGTTTCCCCTTCGGAGGTTGGAGGGCTTGGTTTTTTTTTCCAAAAATTAAACATATTTTATTTTGGTTGGTTTCAAAAAATGATAAAAAACAATTTCTTTTTAATAAAAAGAAAGTAATAAATTTGGTTGTCTGACAATTTTTGTGGAAAAAGAAAAAACGATATTTTGTAGCACACACTTTTAGTGTGTGTCTTTGTCAAAGCCTCATTTAACTATGATTTCACACACTAAAAGTGTGTGTTACATT
>JAAFIN010000284.1 GCA_013297825.1 Cytophagales bacterium | reverse complement strand
TTTTTATTTCAAAAAGAATTTTATTGCGTCCCCTTGGCAATGTGGTTTATATTCTTCCGCCTTATTGTATCTCCAAAGAAGATTTGGAACGTGTGTATGATGTGATAGAAGAAGGGATAAATGAATTAGGAATTAGGAATTAGGAATTAGGAATTAGGAATGGAACAGCCAAATACAAAACAGCCAGATTCTTTCAGAATGACACTTTTTTGAGCTTTTAAACCTTTGAACCTTGAACTTTTAAACTTTAAACTTTAAACCTTAAACTTTAAACCTTAAACTTTAAACCTTGAACTTTAAACCTTTTTATGCAAATACTCATTATTGGTGCAGGAATTTCAGGGCTTACATTGGCTTATTTTTTGCAAAAAAAAGGCATTTCATATAAAATTTTGGAAGCAAGCGGAAATGTAGGCGGTTATTTACAAAGCCAAAAAACAGATAATTATTTGTTTGAATATGGTGCAAATTCGCTGTTGGCTGATGCAGAAATACAAGATTTTATCACAGAAATTGGGTTAAAAGAAAAAATTTTGATGCCTGAAAGTGTAAGCCAAAACCGATATATTTTTAAAAATGGTAAATATCGTGCTTTGCCTGCCAAACCTCAACATTTGTTATGGAATACATTTTTTTCGTGGCATTGTAAATATAAAATTTGGCAAGAAACACGCAAAAAAGCTGAAAATATTGAAAATGAAACATTGAGCCAATTTTTTGCACGTAGATTTTCGCAGGAAATCGTGGATTATGCCCTCAATCCTTTTGTGGCTGGCGTGTATGCGGGAAATCCTGATGAGCTTTTGGTCAAAAAAACTTTTCCAATGCTCGCAGAATTTGAACAAAAATATGGCTCTGTTATTCGTGGATTGATAAAAAATAAAGGAAATGCTCGCAGAATTGCGTTTTCTTTTGAGGAAGGAATGGCTCAATTTCCTAAAAAAATTGCGGAATGTCTTAATGCTGAAAATCTTATTTTGAATTGCAAAGTAAATTCAATAACAAGCCCCCCAGCCTCCAAAGGGGGAGCAAAATATACTTTGGAGAGTAGTAAGGGGAATTTTGAGGCTGATAAAATCATATTTGCGACTTCTGCGTTTGCGGTGGCTAATATTTTAAAAGATTTTGATAGTGATTTTGCAAAAGAATTACAAAATATTGATTATCCGCCTGTTGCGGTGGTGCATAGTGTTTATAAAAAAAATGCGGTTTCACATAAATTAAATGGTTTTGGAGGGTTAAATCCACAAAAAGAACAGCTTTTTTCGCTTGGGAGTATTTGGACGAGTAGCGTTTTTGCGAATAGATGCCCAAAAGACGAGGTTTTATTTACAACTTTTGTAGGAGGAAGTAGAAATCCAAATTTTGTATTGGAAAACTTAGAAAATTCTGAAAATATTATCCAAGAAGTGCATAAAGAATTACAAAAAAATTATCAAATTAAAGAAAAACCTGTTTTTCAAAAATGTTTTATTTGGAAAAACGCAATTCCACAAATGAACAAAAAAGTGCTTTTTTTGGATAATTATGTGCCTTTATATGCAGGAAAAAATATTTTCTTTTGTGCAAATTGGTATGATGGTGTAAGCGTTGCGGATTGCTGGCGAAAAGCAAAGAAAATGGCAGAAAGTTTTAATGTTGAATGATAAATGTTCAATGATAAATGAAACAGCAAAATGCAGATTGGGCGAATAATCGCAGATTTTTTTTGTATTTAAAAATCTGTTTTAATCCGTAAAATCTGCGTTATCTGCGTGCCAAAAATAACATTATTTTGCTTTTATCTTTGTCTTTTATTTGCTATCAAAAACCTTTTCCGAAAACTGCACCGCATTAAGCCTTACCAAATTTTGGTAAATGCCTTCAGGAATATTCGTAAGTTCTTCGTGAGTGCCTAACTCTTTGATAATTCCTTTATCTAATACCGCAATACGGTCAGCATTGCGGATTGTAGCCAAACGATGGGCAATAATAATCGTGGTGCGATTTTCCATAAGGCGTTCAAGAGCTTCCTGAACTGCTTTTTCAGATTCAGCATCTAAGGAACTTGTAGCCTCGTCCAACACCAAAATACTTGGATTTTTGAGAATTGCCCTTGCAATGGCTATGCGTTGGCGTTGTCCGCCTGACAATTTGATACCTCTTTCGCCTACAACTGTTTCCAATTTCTCTGGAAAACTCTGAATAAAGTCCCACGCATTAGCTTTTTGAGAGGCTTCCATAATTTCCTGCTCTGTGGCGTTGGGTTTTCCATAAAGTATATTTTCCTTAATAGTTCCCCCAAACAAAAGCACTTCCTGTGGCACTACACCTATATTTTGCCTAAGATATTTTAAATCCAAATCCTCCAAATTCTCATTTTCTACCAATATTTTTCCTGAACTCAAAGGATAATAACGCCCCAAAAGCTGAACTAAGGTGCTTTTTCCTGCTCCGCTATGTCCTACAACTGCGATTTTTTCGCCTGCTTTGATATTTAGCTCAAAACCTTTGAGAATTTCAATATCTTTGCGTGTAGGATACGCAAAATTCACGTTTTGGAATTGAATATTTCCTGATATTATTGGAGATTTTCCTAAGATTTTTGTTTCATCTTCGGATTTGCTCCCCTTTTGGGGGCTGGGGGGCTTCTGGGAGCTTGGTGTGTATTCTGCTTCTTCCTCCAAAATCTCTAAAATTCTTTCAGACGCACCAATGGTTTTCTGTAATTGTCCATATAATTCGCTTGTTCCGCCCACAGAACCGCCAATAAATGCAGAAAAAATGATAAAAGTAGTAAGTTCTCCTACTGACATTTGCCCATTTTCTACCAAAGTTGCCCCATATCCAAGCACGCCCATAAGCCCACCAAACAACAATAATATCACAAATGACACGAAAAAACCTCTGTAAGTTGCTACTTTTACCGCAGATTGTGTAACCACATTAAGCGATTTTTGATAACGCCCTATTTCTAAGGATTCATTCGCAAAAGATTTTACGGTGTGAATTGCTTGGAAGGTTTCTTCCACGATAATATTTGCCTCTGCAAGGCTGTCTTGTGATTTTTTGGCTAATTTTCTGATGTATTTTCCAAAAAAAATCGCAACAATCATCAAAACAGGAAAAGTACAAATCATTACCAGCGTGAGGCGTGTAGATTGCACAAAAAGATAGGTTGTTCCTATCAAAATGGTCATAATTTGACGGAAAAATTCCGCCATATTAAAAGATAATGCGTCTTGTAATTGTGAAACGTCAGACGTAAGTCTGCTATTGAGGTCGCCCACACGTTTTTGTTCAAAAAAAGTAATGGGAAGATGCAATATTTTGTTATAAACCGCAAGGCGAATGTCAGACATTGCCCTTTCACTTGCTTGCGAAAACAAATAAATTCTAAAAAACGATAAAAATGCTTGTACCGTAAGCACAACCGCAAAAATAACCGCTACATCAGCAATATTTTTGAATAAAATCGTTTGTTTTCCTGTTGCAACATCTAAAAATTTGCCTGAAAGTATAGGAATTGTAAGAGAAGTAATGGTAGAAACCACCAAAAAAAACATTCCAATTATCAAATAAAGCCTATAAGGATAAGCAAAAGAGAATATTTTTTTGATTTTTTGCCAATCTTTTGTAGAAAGTTTGCGTTTTTTGTCGTCAGCGTTTTCTGTGATAAGAGTATTTTTGCGAGCCACTTTTTTTAATGTTAAATGATAAATGTTAAATGATAAATAAAGCCCCCTAACCCCCAAAAGGGGAATTTTTTAATGGTAAATGAACAGCTATTTTTTTCCTTTTTTATTTTTAATAATTTTAAAGTTTTCTTTCCAAAATCCCAACTTGCCTTTTGAATACATAAAAAATCTGTAATATTTTTTTGTCTTCTTGATACAAAATTTGTGGGGCTTGTGTTGCATAAAGTGCTTCGCCCAAAAGTTTTCCTTCCAAATTATACAAATAACATTGTCCTGTGAATTTAGAAGTAAGGGCAATAATTTTCATATTTGTTCCAAAATCAAAAAATTGACTTACCCACGCACCACTTTTTTTAGGGAAATTTTCTTCCCAAATTTTTTCACATTTTTTGTCATAAATAATTACTTTTTCGTAATCTGTCAGCACAATAATTGCGTTTTTGTTGCTAACACAAAGCTCAAATTTTGTTTTGGCAGAAGGGCGATAAAGTTGCTCTCGTTTAATGATTTTTCCCAAAAGATTTACTTTTAGATACTCACCTTGTTCTGAAAGAATGGTTAAAAAAGTATTTGCTTCATCTTTGCCTTTTTCTATAAAAACAGGTTGCGAAACACGCCCAGAAACGCCCACAGGAAAGCCTTTTTGCATTTCAGTTTTTTCATTTACGATATTGATTTCTCCATTTTCTTGTGCAAGCACAATATAATTTTTTTTGTTCAAAAAAAACGATTGTGCAGGTGTACCAAGCCTATATTCCAAGTTAAAAGGCTTCCATTTTTCTATCCAAACACGTTGCGAATTGAGCATATAAGCCCTGTGTCGCTCTGTGCTAAGAATATAAAAAGGTTTTTCCTTCTCACGTATAGGCAAATACGCAATGGTTTTTAAATAGCTGGAATCTCCCCAAATTTTGTATGGATAACCAGACACATATTGCCCTGTTCTATCAATCAAATGAATATTTTGGGCAGTAATAAAGAGATATTGCAGTTTATTATTTTCAAAATAATCAATTTGCAAAGGATTGCTACGCAATGTGCCATTTATTTTACTTCCAAATATGATTTGACCTTTTGCATTTATCAAAAAAATACGGTTTTGATAATCCTGTACGAATATTTCTTGCGAATTATCAAAGGAATTTTTGACAATATAAGGCGTGGTAGAAATCATTTCAGGCAATTCAAACTTCATTTTTTGGGTGTATTGCTTTGAAATGCTTGAAACAATATCCTCGCTTTGCACATTTTGGGTAAAAGTAGCATTAGCATTGTAATCAAAATCCGTATTAGGGCTTAATATTTCGCCTGTTTGCCATTGCCAACTTGTCCAAAGTTCTTGGGTTTTTTCTGCCCAATCCTTAAAAGGCTCTGAAAGCTGAGAAATCAATAAATTTGCGGTTTTTTCGGTGTGAAAAGCGAAGCGAAACAAGGCAGGTTTTTTCCAATTTGCCAAAAAATCAGGCGGATATCGCTCCCAATTCCTGCCTTTTTCGTACATTTCCACATATTTTTTAATGTTTTCTATGTCATTTGCCCAAATAACACAATCATCTACAATGCTGTAATATGCTTTTGGAAAATTCCCTGCGATTTTCCCCAAAACACTATACAAAAAGTCATTCAAAGGCATTTCTTGCAAATAAAAATCTTCATATTTTTCACGCCAATACTGCGAACCAAGATTTAATCTTTGGAGATTTTCTAAAAAAGTTGTTTTATTTTTTAGTTTAAACAGTATAAACTTAGGCAATGCCTCAAAATTATCAGTTTGCGTACCAAAAACACAGATATTTGAGTTGATATTTCCCCAAAAAACCTTTTCAGAAAAGCCTCCTTTTGTAATTTGGGCTTGTATTTTGGGATTATTTGAGTTATTGGCGGTGCTTTCTGAATTTTGGTTTAGATTTTGGTTTTTAATATCTTTTTTAGGTAAAATTTCAAGGTTTTTGTGGGTAATATTTGGGGCGATTTGATAAATCCAA
>JAAFIN010000283.1 GCA_013297825.1 Cytophagales bacterium | reverse complement strand
AAATCAAATGCGTTGCAAAACTTGTAGTAATATATTTATTTACCTTGAAAGTAAGCATTGTTTCCCAGTTTACGTCCCAAAGCCCTTTTTCCACCCAACCATTATATCTGCTAAATAACAAAAGATTGCTTTTTACATTTATAGTTTTTGCTTTGTCAATATCCAAATCCAATTTTGCGGAAAAACTTGGCCCAAACTCAAACAAAAGTTTTTCGCCTTTTGTAACCCCAAAAGCACCAGCTTTGGAAAGTGAATCATTGAAAACTGTTGTAAGCCTGCCTGTAATGGGTGAAAATGTAGCAGTTAATGCCTTGCTGATATAACTCGCACCAAGATTGGCAGTAGTAAATGAGGGTGATAAAAATTCAGAAATCAACATACCTGCACGTTCATTGCCTTGTGCATCATTAAAAAAAATATTACCTGCTAACATTTGTGTTCTAAAATCAATTCCTGCGGTATAAGCCCATTTTTCATTTATTTTGTAATTGTATTGGCTATTAGCAATCACAAAATCGTCTGTTTTTTTGAACATTCTATCACTTCCGCCCACTCTTGCCCCACCAAGTTGCAAAGTAAGTTCATTTGTCCATTTGCTTTTTGTGGTTTCTCTGATGGCTTTTCCATTGAATATTCCGCCTAATGAAAGCGAATTTTGACCACCTGCTGCCCAATTAGAAAGTTGGACATTGGTAAAACTTACATTAAAACTTCCACTTCTTTTCCAAAAAGATACAGGAACAGAATCTTTTTTGGCTTCTTCTTGTGCAAATGCAGTTTGAGAAATAGCAAAAAATAACAGAAAAAAAGAAAAGATTTTTTTCATAAAAAATAACATAGAAAATAATTTGAGTACGAAAATTTATAAATATTTTGCTTTTATTTTTTACAAAAAATATACAAATTCCTTCAAAACTTAAATCAATGCCTCAAATATGATTTTGTTATAATTTTTTCCAAGAAAAATTATATTTATTCAACATAAAATTTAATTTTTATATGAGATAATTTTCCTATTTTGATATTATTTTCCTAAAAAGGGATTTTTTATTGAAGATAATTATCTAATTTCCAGATGTGTGTTGCTCTTTTTGCAAATTCTTCTTGACGTTTTTCCAAAAGATAAGGGTTCCATTCATTGATTGGGAGGTTTTGGGTAGTTTTATAATGGCTTTTTTCGTAGAATGGGAATTTTTCCAAATAATCTGCATTTCCTGCGTTGTTATTATGTTTTTGTTTCAAAAGGGCATAATTACCAATTCTAAAAATAAATTTTTCTACATTTTTTCCAAAAATCTCAATCCAGTTTTCTGTTGGATTTTGGGGCAAAATATGTTCTATGGTTGCCTCGCTACTTTGCCAATCTTCTTCTGCTCCTTCTGCATCTTTTTCCAATTCAAGAAGGATATATTTCACAAGTTTTTTGCTAATTGTGTCATTTGTTTTGATGATTTTTGTTTCAAAATCATTTTTAAAATCATTGTTTGTGGGATAAAGTTCTTTTAATGATATGGCGATTTCTTTTGCTGTTGTAATTTCTCCTTTGGCAATTTTTTTTGCAGTTTTATTATATTCATCTTCAATATTTTTACCGTGATAACCGCCAATAATAGTATTTCTGAAAGAAATAATACAAACAATTTCAAGGATTTTATCAAAAATAAGGCTTAACTTTTCGTAAGAAATCAGCAAAAAAGGCAAATGATGTTTTAGGTTAAATATTTTGAGAATGTTAAGATATTTTTGTATCTCTTTATATTTTGGGTGAGGTTTCCACATCTCATCAGAAGGGTCATTTAAGGCATTATAAAAAGTGGCACTTTCGTATAAAGAATCCAAAAAAATATATAAATCAGAAAGATTTTTGATATGACTGCGAAGCACACGATACAAGTGTTCTTGCCTCACAATATTATTTCTTGAAATCCAATAGTGCCTTAAAAAAGTAGGAAAATGATTTAAACCAATTATTTCAATAATTAAATTCCATTTTTCTTCTGTAATGTCTAAATCTTCGCCTTTTGACAAAGAAAAAAGATAATTTTTTAATAAATCACTTACACTAAACCCCACACCACGAGAATTGAGCGTTTCAAATACAAGAAATGCCTTATACTCGTCTTCTACGACTACCTGAATAAATCGTAGTTTTTGGGCAATAGTTTTTTCTAAAAACCCTGCTATTGCAATGCCTGTATCATTTTGAAATTTATTTTCTACTTTTTTCAAAAAATATTCATAGCCTTTGTAAAGCAATTTATTAGAATCTTTGGTTTTAATAAAAAATAATTTAGCAGGTGTTTTGTGTGTGAGTAAATATTCTTGAAAAAAAAGGTTATTATTTTTATTCAATGATAATTTACTTGAATAAGCAAGCGAAACAGGACTTTTTTCTCCTATAAATCTACTAATAAGGAGTGCAACACGTTCTTCGTTTTCTTCTTTTTGAATATTGTTTTGGGCTAAGTTTTTTAATTTTTGAATGCAAGCCAATATCAAAAGTGTAATAGTTGCCAAACGCTGTTGTCCATCAATAATTTCATATTGATTGTTGTTGATATTTTGCAATACGATTGCCCCCAAATAATGTTCTTGGTTAGTAGTTTCACTCTCTAAAATATCTTCCCACAAGTCTTGCCAATTATCTTCGTCCCAAGAATAATCACGTTGATATGCAGGAACTTTATATTTGCGACCATTTCCCAATATTTCTGAAATATTAGGGTTACTTGTGGTTAATAGATTTTGGTTCATTATAAAATACGTTTTTTAACAAAAATAATTAAAAAATTCATTAAATTTATAACAATTTCACCCAAAATATTTTTCACATAAAATTTAGTTTAGTTGAAATCTTTTTATTTACTCTTTTACCAAAAGTCTAAAACCAACACCGTGAATATTAGAAATTTCTACATCAATATCAGCTTTGAGATATTTTCTCAAACGAGAAATAAAAACGTCCAAACTTCGCCCATTAAAATATGTGTCATCACCCCAAATTAAGTTCAAAATAGTATCACGTTCTACGGTATTATTTTTATGCAAGCAAAAAAGTCTTAATAATTCAGCTTCTTTTTGGGTCATTTCTATTGTATTTTGGTCAGTAATGAGGCGTTGATTTTTGTAATCAAATAAAAATCTCCCAATCTCAAAACTTTCTTTGGGTGCTTGTGAAGCGGTATTTTTTTGGGTACGTTTCAAAATATTTTCAATGCGAAGCATCAAAACCTCAATACTAAAAGGTTTTGTAATGTAATCATCAGCCCCCAAACTAAGCCCTTTAACTTGGTCTTCTTTCATTGCTTTGGCGGTTACGAAGATAAAAGGCACTTCATCATTGATTTCTTTGATGGATTTCGCAACACTAAAACCGTCTTTTTTTGGCATCATTACGTCCAAAATACACAAATCAAAAGACTTGCGTTGAAAGGCAGATAGTGCCATTTCGCCATCAGGATAAAGTTCTACCTCATAATCTTGTTGTTCAAGGTTGTCCTTTACCACAAAACCCAAATTGGTATCATCTTCTGCCAATAAAATTCTTGCTTTTTTCAAAGTTTAAAAAAGGTTTAAAAAGTTCAAAGTTTAAGGTTCAAAAGTTCAAAGTTTAAGGTTCAAAAAGTTCAAAGTTTAAGGTTCAAAAGTTCAAAGTTTAAGGTTCAAAAGTTCAAAGTTTAAGGTTCAAAAAGTTCAAAGTTTAAGGTTCAAAAAGTTCAGAATTTAAGGTTCAAAAAGTTCAAAGTTTAAGGTTCAAAAAGTTCAAGGTTTAAGGTTCAATAAATGTGTTTGGCTGTTTCATTCATAATCTATAATTTATGATTCATAATTGATAATTTATCATTCATAATTCATTATTTTCCCCAATCCTGTGGATTTCTTCGCCAAGCGTGCAGTGATGCCATAGTTTGTTCATCAAGGTCTTGGATTTTAGAAATTTCTATGATAAGTTGGGTATAGTCTGTAAGCGTAACCAAAGGAATATTTGCATTTTGGAATTGCATTTGGGCATTTTCAAAACCATAATTCATAATCGCCAACACCCCCAAAACTTCCGCACCTGCATCTTGCAATGCTTTTACTGCTTGTAATGAACTTCCACCTGTTGAAATAATATCTTCCACAACAACCACTTTTTGCCCTTTTTCAATTTTCCCTTCTATAAGATTGCCTTTTCCGTGAGCTTTGGGCGAAGAACGCACATAAAGCATAGGTTTTTCCAAATAATCAGCTATCAAAGAGGCTTGCGGAATACCTGCGGTTGCTACACCTGCGATTGTTTCTACATTTGCAAAATTTTCTTTGGCAAGGATTGCAAAATTTTCTTTTAAAAAACTTCGTACTTTGGGAAATGATAATGTGAGCCTGCAATCACAATAAATAGGCGAAAACCAACCTGATGCCCATTGAAAGGGTTTTTGGAAATTAAATTGTACTGCACCCACTTCCAAAAGTTTTTTGGCGGTGTTTTCTGAAATAGATTTCATAAAAATTTTTCTTATAAAAATAGTTTTTTTTGGTGCAAATATACATTTTTCTTTTTTTTAAAAGGAAGTTCTTTAAATGATAAATTTTTATCAAAAATATTGAGCTTTTGCATTTGGCTATTTCATTTATCATTCATCATTTATCATTTATTTTCCACCCAATTTTTAAGCATTTCTTTCCCAAATTCAGTAAGTACAGATTCAGGGTGAAACTGTACGCCAACCACATTATATTTGTGGTGTTTTACTGCCATAATATGATTATGGGCATCTTTTGCGAGGATTTGGAGTTCATTGTGAGGGAAATTTTTTTCATCAATAACCCACGAATGATAATGTGCAACTTTTATTTTTTTGGGAATATTTTTAAAAATTGATGTATTTTCATTTTCCAAAAAATCAATTTCGGATTGAATACCGTGCAGTACATCAGGCAAATTGAGCAGATTTGCACCAAAACATTCACCTATTGCCTGGTGTCCCAAACAAACGCCAAAAATATCTTTTTGGGTATGATAATTTTCCAATAATGCAGGCATTATGCCTGCTTCTTTGGGCAAACTGGGACCTGGTGAAAGCAGTATTTTATCAAATTGTGCAATTTGAACGAGGTCTATTTTATCATTGCGAAACACTTGGGGCGACTCCCCCAAATCTCTTAAATATTCCACCAAATTATACACAAATGAGTCGTAATTATCTAAAACTAATAAGTTCAAAGTTTAAGGTTTAAAAGGTTTAAAGTTCAAAAGTTTAAAGTTCAAAGTTCAAAGTTCAAAAGTTCAAGGTTCAAAAGTTCAAGGTTTAAAGTGTAAAAACGAAATAAAATCCTGCTAATCCTTAAATCCTAAAAATCCTGATTCAGACTTTGGCTGTTCCATTTATAATTTATAATGGTATTTTTGCAATATTTTCTATTGTTATATATAAAATTTAGCTTCAAATAGCTTGTAATACAAAAAAAAGCAGTATTTTTGATAATTTTAAATTAAGTTTCAAAGTGTAAAATGCAAACTACCAACAATACCACTAGTGTTAAACACCCAAAAATAATAAAAAAAATAATAAATTTACCATTTTATAATCATTGTTTGTGTCATCGTAAAGATTTTTCAAATTTTTTTACAATGGAAATAAAAGCAATTTGGAAGCAAGTAGATGTAATAAAACATCAAGGAAATCAACGAAAATA
>JAAFIN010000282.1 GCA_013297825.1 Cytophagales bacterium | reverse complement strand
GTTTTAGGCATATTAAAAAGGTAGGGGTAAAGTGTTATTGACTTCTTTGTGTTGCGTGGTGTTGGTTTCCTCGTGGGAGGGCGTGAGCGTGGGCGTGTCGTCTGCGAATATCAAACCTGTTTCAAGCAATTCAATAATAACTGCTTTTTGGGTGCGATTTGGGTGTTCAGTATTTTTTCGTGCTGTGCTTATGTTCCTAATTTTTGTTAAAAGTGGTGCAGGAATAAGCAAAGAAAGGGGCTTGTTTTGCATATATTTTTAAAATTAAAAGTTTTTAAATGCTTTTATGTTGCAAAATAAGTTTTTTAAAAGTTATAAAACAAAAAATTTACAACTTATTTTAAAACTTTTTTATAACTTATTGATTATCAATGCAATTTTTTAATTTTTTAATTTTTTAAAATACTTTTTATAAGTTATATTTGCAATATGAAAAAAGATTTAAAATGGTTTAGAAACCAAAAAAGTTTTACACAACAAGATGTAGCCTTGAAATTAAATGTTTCACAGGCTCGTTACGCTTCTATTGAAAAAGGGAAAGTTAGGCTAACAAAATACCTTGCTGATAAATTGGCTAATGTTTTTGAAGTTTCAACAGAGGAATTACTAAGTTTAGATAATATAACTGAATTAAAAGTTATAAAAGAGCATCAAAATGATAATCGTGTAGCAGAGTTAGAAAAAGAAATACAAGCCTTAAAAAGTGAGAAAGAACAATTAAAAAAAGAAAATAATTTATTAACTGAATTGTATAGTTATTCTAAAAAAGAGAGTGAAAAAACAAAAGGTTATTTAGAGCGTATTGTTCTACATAATCTTTATATGATGTTTCATGAAAGGAGATTTTTAAATATAAAAAATATAACAACATTAGAAGATTTTATAGAGTTTTATTACTTTGAGAATAAGTCAAGGGTAATACGAATGATATTAGAATATAATCTTTTTAATTATAATACAAAAGATAAAAGTTTATGTATTAAAATTCTTTCAACTACGCTGAAAAGAAAATTTATTGGAGATTTTTATAATATTTCCTATAATTTCCATTTTTATACATTGGAAGATTTAAAAATGTATATAGAAGAACGATATAAAGAAAGCGATATGAAAAATTGGGTACTTTCTATTTCAGAAGATATTTTTGATTATTTCCAACAACAAAAAAACGACACCCAAACACACTAAAATCATACTGTACTAATGGTGTATCAATACTGTACCAATAGCGTACTAATGCTGTACTAATAGCGTACTAATAGCGTACTAATAGGTTCTAATACTGTACCAATAGCGTACTAATACTGTACTAATAGCGTACTAATGCTGTACTAATAGCGTACTAATAGCGTACAGATAGAAAAAATGGATATTTACACCCAAAAAGGTTGATTTTTTTGATAGGAAACACAATTTTTAATAAAAATGGACATAGAAAAATACAATTTAATGGAAAAATACGATTTTGAAGAAAGAGAAGAAGATAATAAATTTTCTTATATCTTTGAAAGTATCGGAACAAAAGGAAGCATTTTAAAAGGTGTTTATTTTGAAACAAGAAATGGTTTTGTGTATCAAATGGGTTTAGCAGATTTAGACCCTGACACATTTAAACCAAATTTTAAAAGCAATTCAAATAATGGCGATATTCAAAAAGTAATTGCTACAACAGTATGGATTGGAATGTGTTTTTTACAAAAATATCCAAATAATGTTGTGGGTTTTGTGGGCAATGAAACACGCAAAACAAAATTTTATCAACGCATTATTACGCAATATTTGAGTTATTTTTTACAATATTTTGAGGTTTATGGTGTTTTATCTTTGAACGAAATGGAAATTTTTAATCCTCAAATAGAATACTTTGGTTTTTACTTTAAAAATAAAAAAAAATCACTATGACACAACAACAAAAAGACGAAGATTTTAAAATTCGTATCCAAAAAAAGTTTGGTTTTGATAATCAAAAGGCAAATGCTATTGTTGAGGCATTTGATAATATGGATAAACTTGAAAATCAAAAAGAAATGCCTGAAATCACGCCTGAACTTGAAGCAAAATTATTGGCACTTGTAGGGCAATAAGCCAAAAACCTTAAAAAAAAACGCAAAAAAGTTGTAATCAATCAAAAAAAATTGCTTAAAATCTGATAAAAAACCTCAAAATCTAACAAAGCATTTGTAAATAAGGTTTTGAGCTATTTATTTTGTGGAAGATTACACACAAACAAAAAGAAATTTTTAAAAAAAAGCCTTACAAAATGTTTGTAGGGCTTTTTTTATTTTCATCAAAAAAAACTACTTTTTCCGAGAGAAAGTAGGTTTTTTTGTGATTTCTTAAAAAAGTGTGTTTTGAGCGTTTTGAGGTATTTTTTTATTAAAATTAAATAATTTAACATTTGCTAAAAATAATAACATTTATGATTTTAAATAAAAATGACTATTTTATATATTTTTAGTACATAATAAAATAATATATTAAATTGTATTTTTTATGTATTTTATAAAAATTATTTTTAAATGTTACATTTTATTTGTTTATTATTTATGTTTTTTTAATTTATTGATGATAAAATAAAAATATAATTTTTATTTTATCAATATTTAATATTATTTATTACATTATTTTAAAATGTAATATTTTTTGTAAAAATCAACTTTTTGTATTTTTGGACTTTTTCCCAAAATTGAAAAAATGATTTTTTGGCTATTTTGAATGACTTTTTGGCAATGTCTGACAAAAACGCCAAAAGTTTTCTGATTTTTGGCTGTTTTTGGGCATTTACACCACAAAAAAAACACACTCAAAATGATTTTGAGTGTGTTTTTTTGTATGTTTATTTTAACCTATTCAATTTCTATATTGTGGTTTTGAAAATCAAAACATATTTTTTTGTCTTTGAATACATCTAAGCCCAAAATTCCTGCGTATTCCTGTGGTTGAACAACCACATCACAAAGCAGAATATCCATATTTTGCACCTGAATAACATTATTTTCAAGCGTAATGCCTGGTATTGTGTATTTGTAGGCAGTTTCATAATGATACGCATTTTGAGGTTTTGCCTTGACTTTTCTTTTTGTGTTGAAATCAATGCCCATACTTTTGGCAATATCCAAATTCAAAAGCGTTTTGGCTGTGCCTGTTGCAACAAGCATTGAAATTGTCTTTGTGGTTGGGCGATTTTCATTTTCTTTGTAAAATGACACATTTATATCAATCACAATGCGATTGTCAGCACGAGGCTCAAAATGAATAATATTTGTTTTGGTGTTTTTTTCCATATTTTATTTTCTGTTTTTATTAAATTTGAATCCTGATTTATTTTTAGTTTGTTGAGGTTGTGGCGTTTTTGTAAAAAATCTTTCTAAAATATCAGTTATCCATTTATTTTTTTTCTCATCTTCTTCTTTCATTCTTTGCGTAAATGCTTGAAATTCAGGGCTTTTGTTCCACAATTCAGTAAAATCATTCTTTATTTGATTTTGCAACTCAAAATGTCCTTGAACGTGCATTTTTTCTATTTCTGCAACATATTCTAATTTTTTCAATAAATACGTTTGTTTGTGTTTTGCAAGCAATTCAAAGCGTTTTTCCATTCTTTGATGTTGTAATTCTCTTTTTTGTTGCAAATCATAATTTATGGATTGTTGGTATGCTTGTTTGTTTGCTTCTATTTGGGCATTATTTACTATTTGGGCAGTTTTCATTTTTGCCTCATATAAATTCTGTTGTTGTTGCCTTGCTTCTTCTTCTCGTTGGTTCTTGTTGGCTAATAATGCAATTTCCAATTCATTTTTTTTGGCTTCGTGTTCTGCTTCTTTTTGGGCTTCTTGTTGAGCGATTATTTCGTGTGGAAGAATGAATTTTGCGTGGTGTTTGGTACATCTGCTACTACAAAACTTTGCATCATCACGTTTTGATTGAAATGGTGTATCACATACAACACACGATTTTGTATGTAAAAACACGCTTTTTTTGTCATTTTTTGCTTGTTTTTTGCCTTTTTTGTCAATATTCATAAAATTTTACTTTTTTTTATTTTTGTTGTCTTAATTGTTTCTTTTTTATTCCGACATCACAAAAACGACAAAAAAAGATATTTCTTATTTATTCTTAGAAAAAAATATGTGAATTTTTCGCATATTTTTTTTTGGTGTTCTGCCAACATCACGCAGAAAACAAGCCTTTTGAGGTGTTTGCAATAATTACCATAAATAAATGGAAAATGCACACATTTTTTTAATGTTCTGCCAACATCACGCAGAAAACAAGCCTTTTGAGGTATTTTCAATAATTACCATAAATAAATGAAATATGCACATATTTTTTTAATGTTCTGCCAACATCACGCAGAAAACAAGCCTTTTGAGGTGTTTCCAATAATTACCATAAAAAATGTAACTGCAAAGGCTTGTAACGCAATGACCTTTTTTTTAAGTTTCAGAATTACAAAAAAAATATATGTTCAGTTTATCGTATAAGCATTTTTTTATACTTTGTAACTTTGTAACTATATTTTTATAAAAATATTATATATATAATATATGGTAATAACACAGCGTATAGGCGTATAAGTAGGTATAATGTGCCTTAGAAGCGTGTAAAGGCGTTATTTGAGTGCCTTTCTCTCTACTATAAATAAAAAACCACTTAATTGAATAAATTAAGCGGTTTTTTTTATGATTTTTATTATCTCTAAATTTTCTTGTTATGATACAATTAAAACCTAATGAACAAAGAGCAAAAATTGCAATATTAATGTTGTGGCTTGTTACAGTAATAACTATTATTTCATTTATTTCTAACATATATCAATTTTTCTTAATACAAGAAATAGGTAATGGAAATAAACAACAAATATCACAAGAAACTTTGGAGATGAGTGATACGATTCAACAAATAATAGGCGGTTTAGCCTTAATTATTCATATTTCTTGTGGAGTAACGTTTATACAATGGTTTAGGCGAGCTTATTTTAATCTTAATCAATTAGTACCAAATCTTTCACATACTGAAAATTGGGCAAGAGATGCTTGGTTTGTGCCTATCATTTGTTTTTATAGACCTTATAGAATTATGAAAGAGTTATATGAAGAAACTATCACCCTATTTATCAAAAAAAATATTTCATCAAAGTTATATTTCAATCCAGTTCTTGTGCTTGCTTGGTGGGTATTTTGGATTACAGATAATATATTGAGTGGTATTATTTTTAGGATAGAAATAAAAGCAAAGTTAGATACAATACCAGAAATATTAGGCTTTTCTATAGCTCATACGGTAACTGATGTATTAAGTTTGATTGCAGGATTGCTTGTGATAAGCATAATCAAAAATTATGCAAGTCAGGAATCATTACTTTATCAAATACCACACAAAGAACAAGAACAATCTGAAATAATAAACTAAAAAAACCGCTTAATTGAATAAATTAAGCGGTTTTTTTTTATGATTTTATGGTATGTTAAATTATATTTTTTACATTGGCTCCCAAAGTTCAATTTTGTTGCCTTCCAAATCAATAATATGCAGGAATTTCCCATAATCGTAGGTTTGGATTTCGTCTAAAATTGTAACGCCTCCTTTTTTGAGTTCTTCCATCAGTTTTTCAAGATTTTCTACACGATAATTTATCATAAAATCCTTTGTAGAAGGCTCAAAATAGGTTGTTTTTTCCTCAAAAGCACTCCATTGTATTGTGTG
>JAAFIN010000281.1 GCA_013297825.1 Cytophagales bacterium | reverse complement strand
TTTCACGCTTTGAATTGTATATTAGCAAAAATTTTGTTCTTTTTTCCTAATAATAAAATTTTTGGAAAGAAAATTGTTTTTTTATTTAAAATTTATTTTACTTAAAATTCCCCCTTTGGGGGTTAGGGGGCGATATGCAAGAAACTAATACAACTCAATCACAAAAAAATCTATCATTATGGAGAATATTCATGGTGTGTTGTGTATCAATATTTTTCATTTTGTTAAGTACTATTTTATTCATTTATACCCAAAATCGTTTAAGATACCAAAAAATGGCAGAAGTTACCGCTGTCAATCAACCACTCATAAGCCAAACACAAGCCTTGCAAACTGACCTTCAATTTTGGGGCGTATTGCAAAAAGATTATCAAATGCTCAAATTCAAACCTACTTACATACAATCACAAAGCGTTTGGGAAGAAAAGGTTAAGAAAAAATGGCAAACTGTTTCAGAAATTATCAAAATACATAATATATACGACGACAAAAATAATGTAGCTGAAGCCCGCAAAGCAATTATAAAATTGGAAGCATTGGACAGAAAAATTGTTGCACTTGTAGATAAAAATTTACCTGTTAAAAACGAATTAAACTTAGATTTTGATAATCAACTCCAAAAAACAAAAATTACGTTACAAGATTTTGTATTGCAACAAGAATTGGTTTTTCGCAGAAAAATAGATGAAATTAAAGGACTTAGCGAGGGTATTTTTTATCTTACTACTTCTATATTTACGATTTTATTTTTGTTTATTTTAGGAATGAATTTTTGGTTTTCACGTGAAATAGCCATTGTAGCACGTAGAATAAATAGAAATATTCGTACTTTGATAGGTGGTAATCTTCCAGAGCGTTTTAAATCACGTTGGGCTGAATTTGACGTAATTATTGGCACAACCAATGATCTAAATGGTAGTTTTGAGCGTTTGCAAGCCTTAGCGGAGGAGATTGGTATGGAACGTTACAAAACAGATTTGCGTATTTTTGGCGGTAAAGGTGAGCTTGGTGCGTCCATTACACGTATGCGAGAAAGTTTGGCTAAAATTGCGAATGCCAATTTTGAGCGTAACTTTTACAACGAAGGTTTTGCAAAATTTTCGGAAATCTTGCGTGTAAGTAGTAGAGATAGCAAATTGTTTTATGAAGATGTCATTTCCAACCTTACCAAATATCTAAGCTGTGCACAAGGCGGTATTTTTATTTTGAGAAATAAAGACATTCATCATACAGAGCCTTTTATGGAATTGCAAGCAAGCTATGCCTATGATAGATTAAGGTCTTACAAACGCACTATTTACCCATCAGAGGGCATTGTAGGGCAGGCTTGGCGAGAAAAAGACAAAGTTTATGTAGATGATATTCCTGAAACATTCAGCGAAATTGTGTCAGGTATTGGACAAGCAAAACCCAAAAGTGTGCTTGTGGTGCCTCTTATTGTCAATGAAAATGTAAATGGTGTGATAGAATTGGCAAGTTTTACTGCTTTTTTGCCTTATCAAATTGATTTTGTGGAACGTCTTTCTGAAAGTATTGCTTCCACGATTGCGCGTCTTAATGTGGATAATGATACCAAACGCCTCCTTTCTGAATCCCAAGAAATGACTTACAAAATGAAAGAACAAGAGGAGGAAATGCTCAACAATATGGAAACTTTAATACAAACACAAAATGTAATGGAGCAAAATAGCAATGAAATGAAGTTGAGGCTTGAAGCATTAGAAAAATCATTTTTGGTTACAGAAATGACCCCAAATGGATATTTTACATTTGCAAGTCCATTGATAGAAATTATTTCAGGTTACCAAACAGAGGAAATTGTAGGACAACACAATACCATTCTTTTTGGTACAAAAGCAGATAATCCTCAAATTGAAAAAGATTGGCGAAAAGTGCTTTCTGGCGAATTTGTGCAAGGTGAATATGTGCGTATGCGAAAAGATGATAAGGTGTATTGGGTGTATGAAATTCTTTATCCACTTTATAATAACCAAAAAGAAATTTATAAAATTTGCTCCGTAGGTTATGATATTACACGCCAAAAACTCCAAGAACAAAAAATCAGAGAACAACTCACTGAACTTCAAATGAGCAAACGTGATGTGGTAAATCGTATCAGAGAAGTAGAAAACAAAGCCAAAGCCAAATTACAAGCCCTACAACAAGAATTATTGTTGCAAATCAAAGAAAAAGATATGATTATTCAACAAATGAAAGAGCAAAATATGATTGCAAAAGACTAAAATATAATGGTAAATTATAAATGATAAATGGTGAATGAAATAGCCAAATAAGAGCAGGATTAACAGGATTTTAGGATTAGGGTTTTTAAAATGAAGTCTAAAAATTGATAAAAAACATCAAAATTTTACAAAAAAAGAAAAAAATCCGTGAAAATCTGTGTTAATCCGTAAAATCCGTGTTCCAAAATGGTTTCATTTAAATAACTCTATTAGTAGGATTTTTAAAATGAAGTCTAAAAAATGATAAAAGTATCAAAATTTTATAAAAAAAAGAAAAAATCCGTGAAAATCTGTGTTAATCCGTAAAATCCGTGTTCCAAAATGGTTTCATTTAAAGAACTCTAATGATAAATTATAAATGATAAATGGTGAATGAAATAGCCAAATAAAATTAGGGTTTTCAGGCTTAAATACAAATTTATAGAATTATTATAATAGTTTTATGGTAGTTTGTAAAAAATGTATAGCAAAAAAAATATTTTTTAAATTTGTATGTAATATTTATTTTTTTATACTAATTTTGCCAAAATTAAAAAATCCTAACCAAAAAATATAAATCCCTATTGATTTGAATATATTTTACCATTTTTCCTATTTATCTTTATGACCAATACACCAAATTCACAAAATATAAATCCTCTGTATTCTATTGGTGAGTTCTTACAGCAAATTGTTGATTTTGAGGCTTATGTAGTAGAAAAAGATTTTATAAATATTTTTGGGTATGACAATGGTATTATGCTTTGGAACGCCTACAAAAGCAGATGCGGAAGTAATACAACTATTTTTTATCGTATTTTGGATAACCAAGAACGCCAAAAATTTGAAAATTATCTCCTTAGTGAAACCACCGCAAAAACGTCAAAAAATTTAGCATAAGAAAAATATTTTTTTAGCTTTTAGTTTTTTGCAACAAATACAAAAATTATATGCACAACACTTCAATTATTGAGGTGTTGTGTTTTTTTTAGCAGAAAATCACGTATTTTTGTGAAATAAAAACAATATTTTATCTTAAAAATAAAAAAATGAAAGAAACAAAACCACTTATTCTCATTTCTAATGATGATGGTATTACTGCCAAAGGTATCAAACATTTGGTTGAATTTATGGCTGAAATTGGCGAAGTAATTGTAGTTGCTCCCAACAAAGGACAATCTGGTATGGGACACGCTATCACGATTGGACAAGCATTACGATTGGACAAATCCAACGTTTTTGGTGAAAATATCCTTGCTTATGAATGTTCAGGCACGCCTGCGGATTGCGTAAAACTCGCAAAACATTATGTATTGAAAGACCGCACTCCTGACCTTGTGGTAAG
Source organism: Cytophagales bacterium (assembly GCA_013297825.1). Lineage (GTDB taxonomy): Bacteria > Bacteroidota > Bacteroidia > Cytophagales > Microscillaceae > JAAFIN01. Next base: position 2,149 of record JAAFIN010000281.1, on the reverse strand, counting down.
TGGCATCAATCACGGAAGTAATTCATCTATCAATGTGATTTATTCAGGTACAATGTCTGCAGCGATAGAGGGAAGTGTGGAAGGATTAAATGCGATAGGTTTTTCGGTGTGTGATTATGGGCATCAAGCGGATTTTTCGCATACTAAAGAAGTTATCCAAAAAATTGTAAGAAATACTTTGGCTAATCCACTTCCAAAAGGCATTACATTGAATGTAAATATTCCAAAAAAATCAGAAATTCCACTAAAAGGCATCAAAATATGCAGACAAACCAAAGGACGTTGGGCTGAAGAATTTGACGAAAGAATTGACCCACACAATCGCCCTTATTTTTGGCTTACAGGAAAGTTTGTGAATGATGACCTCCAAGTAAATGGCGAACCAAATACTGATACTGATGAATGGGCTTTGAAAAATAATTATGTTTCAATCGTGCCTTGTTCTCACGACCTTACTGCTTATCCGCTTATTGCTGAATTGAAGGATTTGGAAAGATAAATTCAGTACAAAGTAGCAAGGTGTCAGGTGTCAGTACAAAACATAAAATACGGAATAAAGTTATTTTTTGGCTGTGTTGTATTTTCCTACTGACACCTTTCTACTGATACCTGTTACCTAAACACAAAAAATGAACATTTTACCTGCTTATTCCCACGAATTACCCATTATTTACCAACTTTTGCAAGAAAGTGCAGAATGGCTACAAAGCAAAAACCTCAACCAATGGAGTATTTGGCTTAATCCAAGCACAGCACCTACATATTTGAGAGATTGGATAGAAAAAAGTATGTCAAATGGAGAATTTTTCTTTGTAAAAAATGAAGAAAATACCAATAAAAACCCTGAAAATTCAAATATTCCATTTTCAAATGTGTTAGGAATGTATAGATTGATGTATAAAGATGAAATGTTTTGGGAAAATGCCCAAGAAAATGCAGGTTATATACACTCTTTTGTGGTTAGAAGGCATCACAAAGGGCAAAATTTGGGTACAAAAATGCTTCAATACATAGAAAATACCTTAAAAAATAATGAAATTTATCTTTTAAGGCTTGATTGCAATGGACAAAATACAGCACTTTGCAATTATTATGAGGCGCAAGGCTTTGTAAAAGTAGGCGAAAAACAAATGAATTGGGGCGTTAATAATCTTTATGAAAAAACAATCAACAAATAACCCCAAAAAACGTATTTTTATTCACGCTAAAAAGGAATTTTGGCTGGATTTTGAGGAATTAAAACAATATAGTGGTGTTTTTTGGGCTTTGTGGTACAGAGATGTGCGTTTGCGATATGTCCAAAGCATTTTGGGGTGGATTTGGGCGATTTTTCAGCCACTTGTGCATATTTTTGTGATGTATTTGGTATTTGGGGTAGGTTTCCAAATGCAAACCAATGGAATTCCTTATCCTATTTGGGTGGGTTTAGGTATGATTTTTTGGATATTTTTGGCACAAAGTACCCAACAATGTGCTAATATTATGATTCAATCAAGGAATTTTACCCAAAAAATTTATTTTCCACATATTTGGTTGCCACTTAGCAAAATTGCGGTTTTGATGGTGGATTTTTTGGTGCAAATATGTGTTTGGTTGTTAATTTATTTGATTTTTTTTCCAAAAATATCAATTTATTTGTTATTTTTCCCTGTGGTTTTGGTGTGGTTTTGGCTTTTTGTGGTAGGATTGGGTGTAGGTGTTGCAGGTTTTTGTGCCAAATACAAAGATGCTTTGCCTTTGGTGCAAATGTGCGTTCAAATTGGTTTTTTTGTGTCGCCTGTGGCTTACAGTGTGGATATTATTCCCCAAAAATGGCATTTTTTGTATTATTTTAATCCGCTTTCTACGATATTAGAACTTTTGAGGGCTTGTTTTTTTGGTGGTTTCTTGTGGAAAAATGAATTTTTTATTTCAATTTTTACTTCTATTGTTATTTTTTTAGTTGGAATTTATTTTATAAAAAATCAAAATAATGATGGATTATAAATTATGAATGGAACAGCAAAAAATACAATTAAAAATTAAAACTATAACAAATAATTATAAAAACTCAAAAATCTTGTTAATCTTTAATCCTAAAAATTCTGATTCAGACTTTGGCTGTTTCATTCACCATTCACCATTAAAAAAGTATGTTTTTTTTTCTAAA
>JAAFIN010000280.1 GCA_013297825.1 Cytophagales bacterium | reverse complement strand
AGAATGACAAAAAAAACAAAATAATTTTACTTTTTGCTTCATATTTTTGTCTATAATAATAAAGTTTTTATATATTGCGGTTTATTTATTTATAAAAAAAACAAAAAACTTTTTCCTTTTTTATGCAACCTACCAATCCACTTTTATATGCAATTCCGCAGTGGCTTATTGCCTCTAAGGTGTATATGGTGGTTATTATTGGGTTAGATGGGCGATATTCGTATGTGAATGATTTATTCAAAAAACAATTTAGTTTTTTGGGAAATGATTTTACAGGAATGAGTATAGAGGGAACTGTTATTCAAGATGATGTTTTGAAATGCACCATTGCAGGACAAAAAGCCTTAGAAAATCCTGGTGAAAATGTAGAAGTTCGCCTTAGAAAACCCAAAAATCAAAAAGGTGAATATAATTGGTCGCAATGGGAATTTAGTGCATACAAAAACCAAGAAAATGAGATAATAGGTATTCTTGCAGTAGGACACGACATAAGTAAATTGGAAAATCTCCAACGAAAAACCAAAAAAATCAAGGAAAAAACTGACGCAATTATTGAAAATATTACTGATGGTTTTTTTGTATTGGACACACATTGGCGTTTTGTGAAAATCAATCGCATTGCAGAAAAATTATTTAATATTCCAATAAAATCACTAATTCGCAAAAATATTTGGGATATTTCGCCTAATAATCAAAATTATAAATATCATACAGAATTTAGAAAAGCAGTTGAAAATCGTGTTGCAACTAATTTTGAGGAATATGATGAAGGCAGAGACAGGTGGTACAATGTAGTGGCTTATCCTTCGGATAGAGGACTTACAGTATTTTTTAAAGACATTACCAGCGAAAAAAAATCACAAGAAGGACTAAAAAATTCAGAAAATAAACTCAAAGCTATCTTAGAAAGTACCAACAATGGTATGGTATTGATAAGCCCTGATTTCCAAATATTAAGTTTTAATCAAGTTGCCAATAATATTACTTTTGCGACATTTCATAAAAACCTTGAAGAAGGCAAAAATTTTAAAGAATTTTTGTTTAAAGACACCGAAGATGATTTTTTAGCCAATTTTAACAAAGCCCTCAAAGGTGAAGTTGTGGTATTGGAACGTCTTTATCAAATAGGCACTCAAAATATTTGGTATGACATTTATTATTTTCCTGTGTATGATTTTAACACCAAAAATATTATTGGTGTTGCTATCAATAGCGTAGATATAAATATCAAAAAACAAGCACAAGAGGCACTTCGTATTTCGGAAAACAAACTTAGGGCAATATCTGAAAGTGCAACCAATAGCAATGTTTTGATAAGTCCAACGTATAAAATTTTGTATTTTAATAAAATTGCCAATGATATAGCTATGAGCTTGTGGAATGTGCCTTTGGAAGAATATGCAGATTTTCGTTTGTTTATTCCAAGCGGTGCAGAACAAGATTTTGAGGATTCATTTCATAAAGCAATTAAAGGCGAAAATGTTATCATAGAACGCCAAAGAAAAGTAGGCGAAAGAGAATTTTATTTTGAAGTAAATTATTTTCCTGTGTATGAACCTACCCAAAATCAAATCATAGGCGTAGCACTTAATACCATTGATGTAAGTGTTCGCAAACAAACCCAAAAAGCACTTATACAATCGCAATATATGCTCAATGCTTTGTATAATAGTACGCAAGATGCTTGTGTATTTTTGGGTACAGATTTAAAAATAATGTATTCCAATAAAATGGCTCAAATATTATCCCAAAAACTTTTTGGTAAAATATGTCAAGTGGGTGATAATATTATGGAATACATTTATCCACATTTGCACAAAGAATTTGAAGAAAATTTTGAGAAAATAAAAAAAGGCGAAAACTTACAATTTGAACAATCTTTTAATGAAAGTTGGTGGTGTTTTACCATTATACCTGTATGCGATACAGAGCATACACTCGTGGGAATTGCTATGAATGTTGCTGATATTACTGCTCGTAAAACAAACGAAGAAAAAATATTAACTCAAAATGACATTTTAAAAGATATTGCTTGGCAACAATCTCACGCTCTTCGCAGACCGCTTGCAAGTATTTTATCACTTGTAAGGCTTATTCAAGAAGAAAAAAGTTATAATGAAGTATATTTTGATTATCTTTATACTTCTGCTCGCCAACTTGATGAAGTAATCCATAGAATAGTTGCTTTTGCAGAAAAAATAGAATTGGAATTAGAAGAATTGGGAATTAAGAATTAGGAATTGAGAATTAGGAATTAAGAATTGGGAATTGGGAATTAGGAATTAAGAATTGGGAATTAGGAATTAGGAATTAAGAATTAGAAATTAAGAATTAGAAATTAAATTTTGCTAAATAATTCATAAATTTCACTAAACAATTTATTTATTTTAATAAGTAATCAATAAATTTTAATAAGTAATCAATAAATTTTGCTAAATAATTCATTCACTTTAATAAGTAACCTATAAATTTTATTAAATAATTTATTTACTTTAATAAGTAACCTATAAATTTTATTAAATAATTCATTTGTTTTAATAAGTAATTAATAAATTTTACTAAATAAACCCAATATTTTACTAAATAATCAATTAACTTTACTAAATAATTCATTTATTTTAATAAATAATCAATAAATTTTACTAAGTAATTTATTTATTTTAATAAATAATCAATAAATTTTACTAAGTAATTCATTTATTTTAATAAATAATCAATAAATTTTTATAAATAAGCAAAATATTTTTATAACCAATAAAATTATTAAATAATATCTGTTAAAATACTAAAAAAAACCTTTGTCATTCTGAAAGAATCTGGCTGTTTTATCGCTAAGAACAGCCAAACAGCCAGATTCTTTCAGAATGACACCTAAAATAAAAAATGTATTCTACAAAAATTGCTAAAAACCGTTGATAAATAAACTTTATTATTTTCTCATTCCTAATTTCTCATTCCTAATTCCTAATTCCTAATTCCCAATTCTTAATTCATGAAAATCGCTATTATAGGAGGAGGTGCTGCAGGGATTTTTTCAGCCATACAAGCAGGTTATCAAAACCCAAATGCACAAATATTTGTGTTAGAAAAAAGTCCAAAAATCCTTAGTAAAGTCAAGATATCAGGCGGTGGAAGATGCAACGTAACACACACACCTTTGAAAATCACAGATTTTGCAAAAAACTATCCACGAGGCGAAAAGTTTTTAAAGAAAATTCTGTATGAATTTAACGCACAAGACACCATAAATTGGTTTGAAGACAAAGGTGTTGCCCTCAAAACTGAAGATGATGGCAGAATATTCCCTGTTTCTGATGATTCACAGACAATTATTGACACACTTTTAGCAGAAATCCATAAGTTAAAAATAGATATATTCACAAGTACCAACGTAGAAAACTTAGAAATCACAGAAGAAGGTTTTTTATTAAAAATCTTAAAACAAAAAGATATTTTTGCCCACAAAGTCATCATTGCAAATGGTGGAAATCCAAAATTAGAAAGTTTTAAATGGCTTGCTGATTTGGGACACACGATTATTCCGCCTGTTCCTTCGCTTTTTACGTTTAATATTCCACAACATATTTTGGGAGAATTGCAAGGATTAAGCGTAAGCAATACTAAAGTATGGCTTGAAGGCACAAAATACGAACAAAAAGGTGCATTGCTTATCACGCATTGGGGAATGAGCGCCCCTGCAATTCTCAAACTTTCAGCGTATAGTGCAAGATATTTGGCTGAAATCAATTACAATACCAACGTGCATATAAATTGGTTAGCAAGTTACACAGAACAAAAATTAAGAGATTTTTTGGAAGACCTTAAAAAAGAACACCCTCACAAAAAAAATAAACAAAATCCTTTTGTAGAATTTCCAAAGCGACTTTGGGAATATTTTATTTGGAAATGTGATATTGACGAAGAAAAAACCTATTCGCAATTAACCAAAGCAAATATCAACCGTTTAATTGAATTTTTAACAAATGACACACACACCATAAAAGGCAAAACAACTTTCAAAGAGGAATTTGTAACTGCTGGCGGTGTGGAATTATCAGAAGTCAATCACCTCACAATGGAAAGCAAAATCATCAAAAATCTGTTTTTTGCAGGTGAAGTATTGGATATTGATGGCATTACAGGAGGTTTTAATTTTCAATCTGCTTGGACAACAGGATATATTGCAGGGAAGAATGTGGGAAAATAAAAACCACAATTTAGTTCAAATCTCTGATTTAGACTTATTATTCCGAAAGTCGGAGACTTTCGGAATGGTAGCTAAAAGACCGAAGTATTGCACCAAATCACTTTTTTATTTATTTTGGAACACTTGGACTAAATAGGGTCTCCAACTTTTTCAAAACAAATATAATTATGAAAATAAATCATAAAAAATAACAAAATATCATAAAAAATAAGAAAATTAAAATATTCTTGCGGTAAAATAGTGTCAGAAACTTGGATTAAAGCTAAGAAAAATATAAATAAAATAATACTTATGCCAAAAATATGCGTCAATTTTATCATACGAATGGAACGTCCCAACAACAAAAATATGGGAAATAAAAACCAATATGCCAAAACAATTAATTTTAACCTGTCTGCTAAACGCATTGAACCTTTGTGTTTATCTGGTTCTTCAAAAAGTATTTTTTTTAATCTTTTGGCATCTAACATTTTTTCAACTAATACTAAATTCATTTTGTGTACTTTTTCGTCTTGTTGCTTACAAAAGGGTTTTCTAAATTCTTCAAAATAATTGATTTGTCTGTGTTTTCTATATTCTTCTGAATTTTCTTTTTTTATTTTTCCTTTTTTATCTTTTAAAAAATAAGGATATACTTTACCAAACAAAATTTTGTTTTGGATATCAGTAAAATTATACATCCAAATAAATGAACTTTGTTCAAATAAATACAAATGTTCAGCAATGTTGAATAAATTATTTTCATCAATATTTTTTAGTTTTTCAGCGTAAGTATTATTGCTGTGATTGTATAAATGACTTAATAATATTGGTGGATAATTTTTAATGATTTTATCAAGATGATTGTCAGGAGTTTTAGTTAACCCATTCCACCCATTTCCATATTTTTTTATGCTGTCTATTTTTGTTTCATTTGAGCGAATTTGATTTAATATTTCATCAATTTCATTGTGTTGATTAAAATAAGATTTTCTAAGAATTGATAAATATTCTTCTCTTTCAGACAAAAAATAAATTTTTTGTATAAAATCAGATAACAAACGAGTTTTAACAATGTAAAAAGCATCTTCTTCCACTTGTTTTTTGTCATATATCATTGAAACTCTCCAATAAATCACATTGGGTACTATTTTCAAAGTAAAATCCCACAAAAAAGCAATCAAAACACACATCAAAAACCTCAAAAAAGTTTGGTACAAACTAAATTTGAGGTTTTTAACTATACGAAACGAGGCAAAAATCAGAATTGGAATATACAACAAAAGATAGAGTTCAAATGTATTATATTCAAACCTAACTACGCCTTTTTGAGAAATGGGAATTAGAAAACCCATCACCATTAGCATCAAATTGATAATAATGGCATAAAAAATAAAATAATGAATATTCGTTTCCCAAATAACAGGATATTTTTCAAAAAGATATTTATCTATTTTTTGTAAAAATAATGGTGCAAAATATTTTTTCATTTTTTTTGTAGGTTTGATTTTCTAAAAAAGTTGGTTTTTGTGGCAACTTTTATA
>JAAFIN010000028.1 GCA_013297825.1 Cytophagales bacterium | reverse complement strand
AAAGCACTGCTTCGCTTGATGTGTCAATTCAAGCCCAAATTTTGAATTTATTAAAAGATTTACAAAAAGAGTTGCATTTGAGTTTGTTGTTTATTTCACACGATTTGGCAGTTATAAAATTTTTGGCGGACAAGGTTGCTATTTTGGAAAAAGGAAATATTGTGGAATATGCCACCAAAGAAGAAATTTATCAAAAACCTACACACGATTACACAAAAAGGCTTTTGGGTGCGATTTTGGAATTGTAGCACACACTTTTAGTGTGTTTTTTGTGCAATTCACACACTAAAAGTGTGTGCTACATTTTAATTATCAAATAATCAAAAAAATGTTATTTTTGGGAAATTTTTATTTTAAAAGAATATGAAAAAACTACTTTTATTTTTATCTATTATTTTCTTTTTTGGAAATAATAACAATGCTTTTGGACAAGATGGCGATAAAATATATGAAATGAATGAAGTAGAAAAAAAAGCAGACTTTCCTGATGGTCATAAAGAATTTAGGAGATTCATCACAAATAATTATGAATTTCCAAAGAAGTTTATTAGAATGGGAATAGAGGGAAAATCAAAAATTGAATTTATTATAGAAAAAGATGGCTCTTTGTCAAATATTAAAGCTTTTATGAGTTCTGAATATGATGAAAATATGGTAAATACAATAAAAAAAATGTCAAAATGGATTCCTGCAATGCACAATAATAAAGTTGTAAGAAGCAAATTGAAATATGTCATTATTTTTTGTAAAATGGGTTATTAAATTAAAAAAATATACACAGAACAGGCATTTATGCCTATTTTTAAAAAATCTAAAAATTAAAAAATTGTATTTTATGGTTTAAAAATTTAAAGTTCAAGTATTTTAAAACTTAAAAAAGTCCAAACATTTAAGAAAAATCAATCTCTTAAATGTTTGGACTTTTTAAATATTTAGCTTAAAAAAGATTACGCAAGCGTTCTTTTTACCTCTCTTTCTTCGTAGGCTTCTACCACATCACCCACCAAAAGGTCATTAAAATTACGAATACTTAAACCGCACTCATAACTGTATTTAACCTCAGCTACATCATCTTTGAAGCGTTTTAAAGCACCTATTTCGCCTTGATATGTTACAATACCATCACGAATAATGCGTATTTTGCTACTACGTTTGATGAAACCATCAGTTACATAACAACCTGCAACCGTACCGATTTTAGAGATTTTGAATACTTCTCTTACTTCCACATTACCTACGATAACCTCCTCAACTTTTGGTGCAAGCATACCTTCCATTGCATCTTTAATTTCGTTGATAGCATCATAAATAATAGAATAAAGTTTGATTTCTATTTTCTTGTCTTCTGCTATTTTTTTAGCATTGATAGAAGGGCGAACTTGGAAACCAACAATGATAGCACCTACTTCTGCTGTACTTGCGAGCAATACGTCATTTTCAGTAATTTGTCCTACGCCTTTATGAATAATCGTTATTTTGATTTCTTCGGTAGAAAGTTTGAGCAATGAATCCGAAAGTGCTTCCACAGAACCATCAAAATCACCTTTGATGATAAGTTTCAACTCTTGGAATGTTCCTAATGCCCTTCTACGTCCAATTTCTTTGAGTGTAATGGTTGGTGCTGAACGAATAGCCTGCTCTCTTATGAGTTGTGAGCGTTTGGTTGCTATATCTCTTGCATCTCTTTCAGAAGGCATTATTTTCAGTAAATCACCTGCTTGTGTAGAGCCATCTAAACCTAATACTTGGACAGGGATTGAAGGTCCTGCTTCTTTTACTTTTTTACCTTTGTGGTCATACATTGCTTTTACACGCCCAAAATGCGAACCTGCAAGCATTACATCACCTATTTTGAGCGTGCCTTTTTGGATAAGTACATTTGCTACATAACCTTTTCCTTTGTCCAAAGAAGATTCTAAAATAGTGCCTTCTGCCTTGCGGTCAGGGTTTGCTTTTAGTTCTAATATTTCAGCTTCCAAAAGGATTTTTTCTAATAATTCTTCAATACCTGTACCTTTTTTGGCAGATATTTCTTGTTCTTGGTATTTTCCGCCCCAACTTTCTACAAGGATATTTTTCTCGGAAAGTTGTCTGCGTATTTTTTCAGGGTCAGCATTTGGTTTATCAACTTTGTTGATGGCTACAATGATAGGTACATTCGCAGCACGAGCGTGATTGATAGCTTCTTCGGTTTGTGGTTGAACGCTATCGTCAGCAGATACCATCAAAATAACAATATCAGTAACTTTTGCACCTCTGGCACGCATTGCAGTAAATGCTTCGTGTCCAGGTGTATCAAGGAAAGTGATTTTTCTGCCATCTTTTGTGATAATATCATACGCTCCAATGTGCTGTGTAATACCTCCTGATTCTTTTGAAACAACATTTGCTTTGCGAATGTAATCCAAAAGTGAGGTTTTACCATGATCCACGTGTCCCATTACTGTAACAATTGGTGCCCTTTCTACAAGACTTTCAACGCTATCTACTTCCACGATTTCCTCCTGATTGGTCGCAGAAATAAATTCTACACTAAACTCAAATTCATCAGCAATTACGGTGATAAGTTCCGCATCAAGGCGTTGGTTAATGGACACAAACATACCCATACTCATACAAGACGCAATTACTTGATTGACACTCACACCCATAAGGCTCGCAAGGTCATTGGCAGAAATAAATTCTGTAACTTTGAGGATACTGCTGGTATCTTCACGTACATTAGCCTCCATTTGACGTGTTTTTTCACGTTTTTTGGTACTACGTCCTATTTTGTTACCTGTATTTTTGTTGTCAAGTTTTGCTAAAGTAGCTTTAATTTGCTCTTGTATTTCTTTTTCTGTGGCTACATTGCTTGTGTTATTTGGTGTGTTGGTTCTGTTGTTGTTATTGCGGTTGTTATTGTTGTTGCGGTTGTTGTTATTATTATTATTGCGGTTGTTGTTGTTATTATTGCTGTTTTGGTTGTTGCGGTTTTGATTATTATTGTTGTTGGTTGTATTTTGGTTGTTGCGGTTTTGATTATTATTATTGTTGGTTGTGTTGTTTTGGTTGTTTTGTGGGTTTTGACTGTTGTTATTTTGGTTATTGCGGTTTTGGTTATTATTGTTATTGGTTGTATTTTGGTTGTTGCGGTTGTTGTTATTGTTTTGGCTATTGTTATTGTTACTATTTTGAGAATTGTTATTGTTTTGGCTGTTGTTGTTTTGGTTGTTATTATTTTGGTTGTTGTTCGGATTGTTGTTGTTTTGTGCAGTTTGGAGAGCGTTAGCCATTGTGTTATTGTCTTCACGTCTTAATCTTTTTTTGCGTCTTCTACGTTTTTTATCTCCATCAGCATTGTTTTGATTTTGGTTTTGGCTTTGATTTCTGTCTTGGTTTCTGTCGTTGCGTTGGTTGTTATTGTTGTTGTTGCCACGTTTATTTTCAACAGGAAGTTGGATTTTACCCAATACTTTTAATCCACCAAGCTGGTCAGCTTTTGCTTTGATGAGTTGTGTTTCAGGTTGTGCAACTTCTTCTGCTTTTGGTTCTGGAGTTGTGGTTGTTTTTTGTGTTTCTTTTGTTTCCTTTGTTTTTTCTGATGTTTTTTCGGTTTTTGGTTGTGTGTTTTTTGGTTTTTCTTGGTTGTTATTTTCGGTTTTTACGTTTTCGGTTTTCGCAGTTTCCACTTTTGCAGTTTCAACTTTTGTAGTTTCAACTTTCACGTTTTCAGTTTTCGCAGTTTCCACTTTTGTAGTTTCCACTTTTACGTTTTCGGTTTTTGGTTTTTCTGGTTGTTTTTCAACTTTTTCAGAAGTTTTATTTTCAACCGTTTTTTTATTATTTTGGTCGTTTCTTCTTTGGTTTTGTTGGTTATTTTGTTGTTGGCTTCTGTTTTTACGTTGTTGATTTGGCGTGATGTATTTATCAATTTCGTTTTTATTGTTATCTTTTGGGATTGTGCTTAGGTCTATTTTTCCCAAAATTTTAAGCCCTGTTGGATTGGCTTTGATGGTTTCCACCTCATTTTTATCATTTTGTTCTGGTTGTGGAAAATGTTTTTGTGTAGAAACGTTATTTTTATCTACATTTTTTTCTACGTTTCTTTCTACATTTCTTTTTTCATTTTCAGAATTTTGATTATTTTGAGGTTTTTCTTCTTGTGGTTTAGGCGTAGGCATAGCCACACCCAAATCATTTGCAAGAACTTGCAGTTGAGGGTAAGTGATTTTTGAATTAAGTCCAAGATTGGTAAGACCTTGTTTTTGGAGTTCTTCAATAAGTTTGTGCGTACTAAGTTTGACTTTGAGTTCGCTGTTGATTTGGCTTAGGCGAATTGTTTTTTCTTCTGCCATATTTGTTTTGGAGATGTTCAGGGATTTTTTTGTTTTTTTTAAAAATTTAAAATAAAAAAAAGTAATCAGGTATTAGTAATCAGGTGTCAGTAATTGGGTATTAGTAATAAAATACTGAATTATTAAAAGACATTTTTACAAAATAACAACCACTTTTATTTGGTTTTTTTAGAAATTGATTTTTAATTTTTTATAAAAAAAACTAAAAAAATCAACACGATTAACATTTTCTTTTGAAAAATAAAATGTAGAAAATAAAATATATTTTTATTGGTTTTATAAAATATTTATTTTAAAAAGTATCTATTTTTATTTTTATGTTTTTTTGAATTTTTACAATGTATGAATTTTGAAGATTGAAAAATAATAATAAAGTTAAAAAATTTTTTCAAATATACAGATTTGAAACCTATAAGGTTTTTAAAACCTTATAGGTTTAAGCACTTGAAAAAAATTATATCTAAAATACAAATTAAAAAAGGGCTAAGAATATAAATATTGTTTGATTTTTTGAAGCGTTGGGTATAAAACCCAACGCTACTGATTTTTTATCAATAAAATAGGGTTTTATACCCTATTTTACAAAAATCTAATCTTCAAATTCTTCTTGAAGAATTTGGAGGATTTCCTCAATATGTTCTTCTTCCAAGTCAAGTTGTTTTACCAAAATTTCTTTGCCCATACGAATAGCAGACCTTGCAGTTTCTACCCCAATTCTTTTAAATTCTTCAATTACCCAATCCTCAATTACGTCAGAAAATTCTGCAAGTTCAATATCTTCTTCTTGTTCGTATTCTTCGCCTTCACGATATACGTCTATTTCATAATTAAGCAATTTTCCTGCAAGTTTGATATTATAACCACCTTTTCCAATCGCCAAAGACACTTGGTCAGGTTTCATAAATACTGCAATATGAGGCAATTCATCTCTTTCTATGCCATCACGGTCAATAATTCTGCGTGGTGTAACAATAGGAGGGTCAATGTGCATACTGATTACTTTGGCAGGACTTAATGCACGTGATACAAGCAATTCCACATTTTCGGTATAATTGATAATATCAATATTTTCGTTATTGATTTCTCTGCCTATACTATGAATACGCACACCTTTCATACCTACGCAAGCACCTACTGGATCCACACGGTCATCGTGTGATTGTACGAGGACTTTTGCTCTTTCGCCTGGCTCTCTCACTATTTTTTTAACAGTGATAATTCCCTCTGCGATTTCAGGGACTTCTTGTTCAAGCAATCTTTCCAAAAACGCAGCAGAAGTACGAGATAACACCACACGAGGCATTCCATTAGTTTTGATAACGTCATCAACTACCACTTTAATCATATCACCTTTTTTAAACCTATCACGAGGCATTTGGTGTTTTTTTGGTAGCATAAGTTCGTGTTTGTGTTCATCTTGTACCACGATTTCCTTTCCACCGCTTACTATTTGATAAACTTCCATATTGAGAAGTTTGCCTACCATAGCTTTGTAGCGGTAATATATTTCTTCTTTGTCCAAATCTTTTACACGCTGAATGAGTGTTTGACGTGCAGCGAGTATAGCCCTTCTTCCAAAGTCTTGAAATTTATAATATTGAAAATAATCCTCACCCACTTCTATATCATCTTGCAAAAGTTTTGCTTTTGTAATAGAAATCAAATCCTCATCACCATCTTCATAATATTGGTCTTCCACCACGTGAACCGACCTAATTATTTCTAAATCACCATCTTTACTACGTACCACCACCTCAAAACCTTCTTCTGTGCCATATTTACGTTTTATCATGCTATAAAGCACTTCAGTAAGTAGGTCATCAAGTACAGTATTACTTATATTTTTTTCGCTTGTAAATTCTGTAAAACTTTGTAAAAATAGCGAGCCTTCTTCGTCTTTGGTTTTTTTTGTTTTTGTTGCCATGTTAAGAGTTTAAGGTTTAAAGTTCAAAAGGTTTAAGGTTCAAGGTTCAAGGTTCAAGGTTTAAAGCCCAAAATGTATTTTGGCTGTTCCATTTACCATTCACCATTCACAATTTACCATTAAATAACAATTTGTGCTTTTTGGATATCTTTTAAAAAAATATTAAATGGTAAAAGTGTATTTTTTTGTTTTTTTTCAGCTTTTGGTGTTACTTCTAAAAAACTTTCTTCGGTATTTTCTAATAATTCTACTTTTGTAAGTTTGCCTAATATTTCTGCTTGTTCAGCGTTTGTAGTTGTTATGCTAATTGTTCTACCAATATGTTGCGGATATTGGCGAGGCAACACAAGGGGCGTAGTTGCACCAGGCGAAGTTACTTCCAAAATATACGCAGTATCAAGCCAATTTTCTTCTTCCATTTTCTCACCAAGTTGTCTGCTTACTGATGCACAAACTTCCACATCTACGCCTTTGTCGCCATCAATCACCACCACAACTTTTGTTTTTTGTCCTAATTTTGGTTTGCGAACTTGAATAAGAAAATAGTCTTGTGGTAAAATTTGCGTTACAAAATTGCTTATTTTTTCAATTACGGTCATTTAAAAAGTTTAAGGTTTAAGGTTCAAAGTTTAAGGTTTAAAGGTAAAAACAGCCAGATTGCTATGCAATGACAAAGTTGTTCAATTCCTAATTCCTAATTCTTAATTCCCAATTAAAAAAAAATAAGACAAGGGTTTTCACGCCTTGCCTCAAAAAGTAAGCCAATCTAAAATATGTTACACCCATAAAATAAAGGTAGAGATTCAAAAAAATGATTTTTTGAAAATTACCAAAGCACTTTGAAAAATCCATTTCAAAATTACTTTTTTGCGGAGGTGTATAAGGTTAGATATTCTTTTTCATGTTTTTTTAGTTTTCTGTTTTTAGGAAAATTTAAAAAAATTACTTTTTTGAGGAGTTTATTTTAAAATAAATGTCTGTTTTTTTTCGGTGCAAAATTACCATTTTTTTTATAAAAAAAAAATTATTATCGTTTTTTTACTATTTTTTTTATAAAAATCAATTTTTTTAGTAAAAAAGAAAGAAAAAAAGCATTTTTCCAAATAAAATTTTAACCCAAAAAATGTATTTAATAAAGTTTTTGAAAAAAACAAGTTTTTTGAAGGGAATTTTTACCCAAAAAATTAAACGTTTTGATTATCAATGCGTTTATTTTTTTTTAAGAAAAAATCAAAAAAATCTAATGGATTTATAAACTTTTTGCAAAAAATTTGCATTATCTTAGCATAAAATTAAAAAAATGTTTATAAAATATTTTTAATTGCTAATTTTATTAACAAAAAGTTTAAAAATTTAACAAAATTTTATTCCAAAATTTATTTCCCTAAAAACATATTTAGGAATGTATAAATTCTAATGTGGATTATTTGACGCTTCACAGGCATAAATGCCTGTGCTATACATAAAAATACAAAAATATGTATAGAATAGGCATTTATGCATATTTTTAAAATTATCCATTTTATTTTTAATTCGTTCCTAAACAAAATTTTATCCTAAAAAATTATTCCCTAAAAATTATTTCCTAAAAAATTATTTATTATGCAAGTAAGAAAAAGAGATGGCAGACTTGAAGAAGTCAAATTTGACAAAATTACTGGACGTATTGAAAAACTATGTTATAGCCTCAATCGTAACTTCGTGGAACCTGTAAAAATCGCAATGAAAGTCATCAATGGCTTATATGATGGTGTAAGCACCGAACAACTTGACATCTTGGCAGCAGAAACTTGTGCTATGATGACCACAATCCACCCTGATTATGCGATTCTCGCAGCACGTATTGCGATTTCTAACCTCCAAAAAAATACTGATAAATCATTTAGCAAAACAATGAAATTGCTTTATGATTATATTGACCCAAAAACAGGCGAAAAAGCTGGTCTTATTGGTGAAGATACCTACCAAAATATCAAAAAATATGCAAATGAATTAAATTCTGCTATTATTTATGATAGAGATTTTAATTATGATTATTTTGGATTTAAAACCTTAGAAAAATCTTACCTCCTAAAACTTAATGGTAAAATCGCTGAACGCCCTCAACATATGCTTATGCGTGTAGCGGTGGGTATTCACCAAAACGATTTGGATAAAATCATTGAAACTTATAACCTCCTTTCTGAAAAATGGTTCACACACGCTACGCCTACACTCTTTAATGCTGGTACGCCTAAACCGCAAATGTCTAGTTGTTTTGTAGCAGGAACACAAGTTTTTACGGTAAATGCTGGTATCAAAAATATTGAAAATGTAGAAATTGGTGATTTGGTTATTACACACAAAGGAAATGTAAAACCTGTAATACAATTACACAAAAATCCTTTGAATGACCGCCAAATTTACGATTTCAAAGTATATGGTTCTCCTAATCTTCAAGTAACAGGAAATCATAAATTTTGGTCTATTTCAAAAGAACAAAACAAATGGGGAGAAGAACCACAATGGAACAGCGTGGAATATTTGCGTGAAGGTGATTATATTGCTATTCCTAAAAAAAATAAAAAATATGAGCCTGTAAATCTGGATATGACCCAATTTGTTCCAAAAAAATACGCAGATATATCTGTAGAATATACCACTGATAACGAATGGATTTATCCAATATCACGCTGGGAACGCCCTCATAAATTAAATGCAAAGGATAAAATTGTTCATCTTCAAAAAAAACACAATGCACTCAAAAAAAATGTTTTGATTGACAAAGAATTTGCGTTTTTTCTTGGTGTGTGGATTGGGGACGGTCATATAATAACAGGTAAAAACCTAAAAAAAACTAAAAGTTTTATACGAGGAATAGGTTTAACATTCCATACTTCAGCTACAAAATCTATTCAAAAAATGAAAGATTTTATAGAAAATACTTTTGGAATTACCCCAAAATATCATACCACTACCACAAATACAGTCAGTTTGTTAATAAACTCACATATTGTTGGTAATATGTTTGAAACGAATTTTGGACAAGGTTTTAATCATAAAAAATTACCATCTTATGTATATGATTGGGATTATGATATGGTTAAATCTTTTATGGAAGGATTAACTACTTCTGACGGTTGTGTTACAAAAGATGGTGATGTAAGAATTGCAATGGCAAATCATAAATTAGTCAAATCTATTTATGCACTTTGCAGAAATGTAGGCATTGCATTGTCTTACTCAGCGTCTAATACACTTAAAAGAGGGGCTACTGAATGTGTCGCTTATATTGCATTGCCAAAACAATCTATTCTTCTTGAAAATGTTTTAAAACCATATAAAGATGATAGATTGGAAACAATGAAAAACATTGAATCAAAAAACTCACACATTACAGAAATAAATGGACAAACTTTTTTGAGAATTTCCAAAAAAGTAAAATCTGATTTAAAACCTGAATTTGTTTATACGCTTGGTGTGCAAGATGACCATTCTTATACTGTAGAAGGTGTAATTTGTGAAAATTGTTTTTTATTAACAATGAAGGAAGATTCCATCTCTGGAATTTATGACACCCTAAAACAAACCGCTCTTATCTCACAATCTGCTGGCGGTATAGGAATTTCTATGCACAATATTCGTGCAACAGGTTCGTATATTAGAGGCACAAATGGACATTCTAACGGAATTGTGCCAATGCTTCGTGTATTCAATGACACAGCAAGATATGTAGACCAAGGAGGCAATAAACGCAAAGGTGCTGTTGCAATTTATTTGGAGCCTTGGCACGCTGATGTGTTTGAGTTTTTGGAATTGAAAAAAAATCACGGAAAAGAAGAAGTAAGAGCAAGAGATTTGTTTTATGCACTTTGGATTTCTGATTTATTTATGCAAAGGGTTGAAAATGATGATGTTTGGTCATTGTTTTGTCCCAATGAAGCAAAAGGTCTTAGTGATGTGTGGGGCAAAGATTTTGAAGAACTTTACGAAAGATATGAGCGTGAAGGCAAAGCTCGCAAGGTCATAAAAGCCCAAGACCTTTGGCATAAAATCGTAGAATCGCAAATAGAAACAGGCACGCCTTATATGCTTTATAAAGATAGTGCTAACCGAAAATCTAACCAGCAAAATCTCGGAACTATCAAAAGTTCTAACCTTTGTTCTGAAATTATTGAATATACTTCGCCAGAGGAATGTGCTGTATGTAATTTGGCAAGTATTGCATTGCCTCGTTATGTACAAAATGGCAGGTTTGACCACCAAAAACTCTTTGAAGTTACGCAGGTTGTAACCAAAAATCTTAATAAAATAATTGACCTCAATTATTATCCAATTCCTGAAGCCCAAACCTCTAATATGCGTCATCGTCCCATAGGCATAGGCGTACAAGGATTGGCTGATGTATTTGCAATGCTTCGTATGCCTTTTGACAGTGATGAGGCAAAAGGATTGAACAAAGATATTTTTGAAACCATTTATTTTGGGGCAATGTCTGCTTCTGTTGAACTTGCAAAAGCAGAAGGAACTTATCAAACTTATCAAGGCTCACCGCTTTCACAAGGCAAATTTCAATTTGATTTGTGGGGTGTAACGCCTGATTCTGGACGTTGGGATTGGGAAAATCTTAGAAAAGAAGTATTAAAACACGGTGCAAGAAATTCGCTTTTGCTTGCTCCTATGCCTACCGCTTCTACTTCCCAAATATTAGGGAATAATGAATGTTTTGAGCCTTTTACGTCCAATGTGTACAATCGCAGAGTACTTGCAGGTGAGTTTCCTGTCGTAAATCGCCATTTGTTAAAAGATTTGATAGAATTAAATCTTTGGAATGAAAATATCAAAAATAAAGTGCTTGAATCTGAAGGCTCTATCCAAAATATCCCAGAAATTCCCCAAAATCTTAAAGACCTTTATAAAACGGTTTGGGAAATCAAACAAAAAGCAATTATTGATATGGCAGCAGATAGAGGCGTATTTATTTGCCAAAGTCAAAGCCTTAATATTCACTTAGAAGATGCAACTTTCCAAAAACTTACATCAATGCACTTCTACGCTTGGAAACGTGGGCTAAAAACAGGTATGTATTATTTGCGTACTCGTTCTGCCACGCAAGCAATTAAATTCACCGTTCAAAAAGAACAACAAAAAACACCTATTTTGGAAAATGTAGTTGCTGAAACACAAGGCGGTTATAATCGTTCTGAAATCTCGCAAATGATTGATAATTACGACCAAAATATTATGCCAAAAGCGTGTTCGCTTGATGACCCTGATTGTGAGGCGTGTAGTGCTTAAAAAATGTTGAATGATAAATGTTGAATGATAAATGAAACAGCCAAATACAATGTTGAATGGTAAATATTGAATGAAACAGCCAAAGCCAAAAAATGCAAAAAAAACCTTTTCAAATGTGTTTTGAAAAGGTTTTTTGGGAAAATTTAAACACAAAAAATAATGATACAAGTAAATACAACACCAAATTTTGATAAAGATTTAAAAAAATTAGCAAAAAAATATCAATCATTAAAAAATGATTTGGGGCAACTAATTAACGACCTTGAAAACGACCCAACACGGGGAACAATGATAATGCCTAATGTGTATAAAATTCGGTTGGGTGTAAAAAGTAAAGGTGGCGGAAAAAGTGGTGGATTGCGTGTTATTACACACGTTGAAGTTGTGTTAAATACAGAAATTATAGATGGTTTAACAAAAGTCAGACTTATCACGATTTATGATAAGTCTGAAGTTGATAATGTGGATAATGGAAAATTACAAGAAGTAATAGAAAATATTTTGGAAAATGAACAAGAAAATGATGACGAAGATTAAAGTTCCGCCAAAACTTCAGCAAGTGTTCTTTCTTTTAAATTTCCTTTTTGAATTTCTCTAAGTTCAGCAAAACCTTGTTTTAACTTTTCTCTTAGGAATTCTATTTGTTTTTCTTGTTTGATACGAAACAAAAAATCCTCCCATTCTTTTAATGGCATTTGTATATATTGTGTGTTATTGTTGGAATTGGTGATATATTCCAAGTTTTGGGGAAGTGATAAATTCATATTTTTTATACTTGTTTTAATTGTAATGATTACTTTTTTAACACAAAAATATGCAAAAAAATTGCAAAATATGTAAAACTTTTTTATAGGAATTAAACAGTCTTTTTTCTCATTTTAAAAAAAATAAAATTTTTAACTTTTAAATAAAAAAATATGAAATTTTCAGAAAGAATTGGAATATCTCCAATAAAAACTATTCAAATTGATGATATGGATATTGAACTTAGAAATGGGTTGTGGAATATATTTAAACTAAATATCTTAGATTTATTACATAATTATTCAAATAAATGGGGTTTTGAAAGATTTTGTCAAATACTTTGTATGGATTTTTATAAAAATAATCTTAATAACATACCAATCAAAGATTATCAAAAAGCTTTAAAAATTAGTAGCGATTTTAATAATTTTAAATGGTTTGAAGTATATGATTTTTTGGAATTTGTAGCAAATATAAATCCAGAAGAAATTTATTTTTCTTTTCAAATCCTTCAAAATTTTAGAATTGAATGTAATAAAATATTAGAAAGAGAAAAATCAGGTTATAGGTTTGTGAATGGCATTATTGCCCCTATTACAAATTCTACAGAAATCCAAGGGATAGAAAATGCCATAAATGCATCAGGAAATTTTACAGCTTTGAATGGTGCAAATATTCATCTTAAAAATTCATTAGCAAAAATATCTGATAAAATATCCCCTGATTATAGAAACTCTATAAAAGAATCTATTTCTGCAGTAGAAAGTGTTGCTAAAACGATTTCAGCCAATAATAACGACACATTAGGGGGAGCTATTGATAAAATTCAGGGAAAAATAAAAATACATAAAGCATTGGTGCAAGGCTTTAAAAATATTTATGGATATACAAGCGATACAGATGGTATTAGACATGCAATAATGGAATCTCCAAATTGTGATTTTGAAGATGCAATATTTATGTTGGTATCTTGTAGTGCATTTGTTAATTATTTGATAGCAAAAGCAACGAAACATGGAATATCCTTTGAAGAATAAAAGCCTTTGTCATTCTGAAAGAATCTGGCTGTTTTTGCCACAAAAACCTCCATTTAGTCCCAGTCTTCCAAAACTCAAAACTACGATTTAGTTCAAATCTCTGATTTGGACTTACTATTCCGAAAGTCTCCATTTAGTCCCAATCTTTCCACAAAAAAAGCAAAACCACCATTTCTTTGATTTGGTATAATTTTTGACGTTTTTTAGCCTTAAAACAAAATTAATATGACTGAAAAAGAAAAAAAATTACAAGCACTTAAAAACTTAAAGATTGTCTATGAAAATATGATAGCATTGTATGGTTAGCAAGACAATATGCAAGATACTATAGATGAATTACTTGACCATTTGTCAAGAACAATGAAAGAAATTAAAGAATTTGAACAAAACCCTTAATTTACCTTATGAATATCCAAAACATAACCCAAAATATATCAGAACTTACTGATATACAGGATAATGCAATTCGTTTGTTGTATTTACATAACTATAAAAAAGCCTATACACAATTATCTGAAAGTGAAAAAGAAGCTCTTAGGCAAGAATCTAAAATATTAGCCCAAAAACTTATACAAGATACACAAGCTATTTTAGGCGAGAAAGTTATTGCTTAACCATCCCCAGTTCTTCTAAGTCTGTTGTTCGTTGAAGTTTATAACTTCAACGTTCTGGCATTGCGGTTTGCAACCGCACACGCCAAAGGGCGAACTTACAGAAGAATGGTCATACAATCAAACAATCTTAGAATATATCCCCATTTAGTCTCAGTCTTCCACAAAAAATATATGTACTTATTTAATTGTTGAAAAAAATGCAATGTTATAAAATTCTAAATTTTCAATAACCTAAACAACTATAAAACTTCTTCTTTTTTTAAAAAGATAAATAGGGTTTTTAAAATGAAATCTAAAAAATTGATAAAAACATCAAAATTTTAGGTTCTCTGACAATTTTTGTAGAATACTTTTGGAGTTGGGGGAATAGTTCATTCCTAATTCCTAATGTTTAATTCCCAATTCTTAATTCCTAATTCTTTGAACTTCAAGCTATTTATTATAAATTTGCACCCAAAAATTTTTAATAAAAAATAATCGTCAAATTGAATTTCAAAAAAATGCTTAGAACACACAACTGCGGAGAATTACGCATCACAGATACGGACAAAAATGTAACCCTTTGTGGTTGGGTACAATATCTTAGAGATAAAGGAGGCGTTACCTTTTTGGCATTGCGTGATAGATATGGACTTACCCAAATCATTGCACAAGACAGCAAATCTTCGCCTGATATTATCCAAAAATTGCAAAGTACAGGCAGGGAATTTGTCATAAAAATAACAGGAAAAGTAGTAGAAAGATCTGCCAAAAACCCAAAAATGCCCACAGGTGATATAGAAATTTATGCTGAAAATGTGGAAATTCTTAATCCTTCCAAAGTTCCACCTTTTTTGATAGAAGATGAAACAGATGGCGGTGATGAATTGCGTATGAAATACCGTTATTTGGATTTAAGACGTAATACAGTTCGCCAAAACCTTGAACTTCGCCACAAAATGAACCGCTTTACACGTGAATATTTGGATAATTTAGGTTTTATTGATGTGGAAACGCCTGTTTTGATAAAATCTACGCCAGAAGGTGCAAGGGATTTTGTGGTGCCTTCACGTATGAACAAAGGCGAATTTTACGCATTGCCACAATCTCCCCAAACGTTTAAGCAGATTTTGATGGTAGCAGGTTTTGATAAATATTATCAAATTGTAAAATGTTTTAGAGATGAAGATTTGAGGGCTGACCGCCAACCTGAATTTACACAAATAGACTGCGAAATGTCATTTATTACCCAAGAGGATATTTTAGATACATTTGAAGGACTTGTAAAACATCTTTTTAAAAATGTAAAAGATATTGACCTTCCAAAAGTTCCACGAATGACGTATGCAGATGCAATGCAAAATTATGGTTCAGATAAACCTGACACACGTTTTGATATGAAATTTGTGGAAATTACTGCACTTGCACAAGGCAAAAATTTTGGAATATTTGACCAAGCAGAACTTATTGTAGGCATTTGTGCCAAAGGTGCAAGCGAATACACACGCAAACAACTTGATGAATTAACTGAATTTGTAAAACGCCCTCAAATTGGTGCAAAAGGACTTGTTTATGTCCAATTCAAAACAGATGGCACGATAAAATCTTCTATTGATAAATTCTTTTCGCAAGAAGATTTACAAAAAATAGGCGAAAAAATGGGTGCAGAAAAAGGCGATTTAATTCTAATTCTTTCAGGCGAGGCAAACAAAACACGCAAACAATTAAATGAATTGCGTTTGGAAATGGGAACTCGCTTAGGACTTAGAGATAAAAATACTTTTTCAGCTCTTTGGGTTATGGATTTTCCTTTGTTGGAATATGGCGAAGAAGAAAAACGTTATTTTGCAATGCACCACCCATTTACTGCTCCAAAACCAGAGGACGAGCATTTATTAGACACAAATCCTGGCGAAGTGCGTGCCAATGCGTATGATATGGTTATCAATGGTGTAGAAGTAGGAGGCGGAAGTATTCGTATTTATCAAAGACCATTACAGGAAAAAATGCTTGGATTATTGGGTTTTTCGCCAGAAGAAGCAAAAGCACAATTTGGTTTTTTGATGGAGGCGTTTGAATTTGGTGCGCCTCCTCACGGTGGGATTGCATTTGGTTTTGATAGACTTTGTTCTATATTTGGAGGAGCTGACAGTATTAGAGATTTTATTGCATTTCCAAAAAATAACGCTGGACGTGATGTAATGATTGATTCACCTTCGCCTATCGCAGATGCACAACTGAATGAATTAAGTATTTTGGTAAAAAAATAATTAGGTGTCAGGTGTCAAGAATTAGGAATCAGGTGTTAGGAAGTTTTTTATTTTCTTATCATTAAGGCATAATATTCAATTAAAAATTATTTTTTTAAATAAGGAATGAAAACAAAATAATGTCATCTTTTTAGCACGCAGATAACGCTGATTTTACAGATTAAAACGGATTTTTAAATACAAAAAATAAAAAAATCTGCGGTTATCCGCCTAATCTGCGTTATATGCGTGCTTAAATCTTCAAATAAAAAGATGAAATTATTTTAATCTTATTCCTTATTTTTTGGAAAAATTATTTTATTTATTTTGTTTCTGTAAAATTTCTGTTGCAGTTTTTTTTTGAAATTTTATTTTTTTACAAGTTTAAAAGGTCAGAGATTAATCTTGCCCTAAATTATCCTATAAATTAAAAAACAAATAAAAAATCAATATTTTTGCAACGAAACTTTTACAGAAACTTTATTTTTTCTTTTTGCCTTTTGTAGTGGTTTCAGTTTTTTCTTCAGCTTTTGGTTCTTCTTTTTTAGGCTCTGCTACTTTTTTAGTGCGTGAGCGTGAAGTTTTTGGTTTTTCTTCTGCTTTTGGGTCTTCTTTTTTTACTTCTGCTACTTTTTTAGTACGTGAAGTTTTTGGTTTTTCTTCGGTTGATTTTTCAGCTTTTACTTCTTCAATTTGGATATTTGTGCCTTCTTTGGTGGTTATTGTGCTTTTTTTAGTCGTATTTTTTGCTACTTTTACCTCCTCTATCACAATATTTTTGGGTTTGATAACCAACACGCCAAGCGGTGGCAATGTAAGCGTAATAGAATGTTCAAAACCGTGTGCGTAATCTTGTTTGACTTTGATATTTGTGTTTTTGACACCGCTACCTTGATATTTTGTATCGTCAGTGCTTAGGATTTCGGTATATTCTTTTGCCTCCATCACACCAACACGATAATTTTCACGTACTATTGGTGTAAAATTACACACAATAATAAGCTGGTCTTGTGGATTTTTGCCTTTTCTGATAAATGAAATCACAGAATTGTGTGCGTCTTGGTGGTCAATCCATCTAAAACCTTCGTGTGAAAATGGTAATTCGTGTAATGATTTTTCGGTTTTGAACAAATGATTAAGGTCTTTGGTCAAAGATGCAATCCCTTTGTGATAATCTTTTTCCAATAAATGCCAATCAAGTTGTTTGTCGTGATTCCATTCGGTAGTTTGCCCAAATTCTCCCCCCATAAACAACAATTTATTTCCTGGGTGCGTGAACATATAACCGTACATTGTGCGAAGATTTGCAAAACGTTGCCATTCGTCGCCAGGCATTCTATCAATAAGTGGCCCCTTTCCATGCACTACTTCGTCGTGTGAAAATGGTAGCATAAAATTCTCTGTAAAAGCATATACCAAACCAAAAGAAAGCATATTTTGGTGATATTGGCGATAAATTGGGTCATTTTGAAAATATTTCAACGTGTCGTGCATCCAACCCATCATCCATTTCATTCCAAAACCTAATCCACCATTGAATACAGGACGAGACACGCCTGTAAATGCAGTAGATTCTTCTGCAATGGTTTGAGCAGTTGGGAAATTTGCATAAACTGCAGTATTCATTTCTTGCAAAAACGAAATTGCTTCCAGATTTTCCCTTCCACCATATATATTAGGTATCCATTCGCCCTCTTTGCGTGAATAATCCAAATACAACATTGAGGCAACCGCATCAACTCTCAAAGCATCAGCGTGGTATTTATCCAACCAAAATAAAGCATTGCTTATCAAAAATGCCCTTACTTCATTTCTGCCATAATTAAAAATATAACTTCCCCAATCAGGGTGAAAACCCAAACGTGGGTCTTGGTGTTCGTATAATGAAGTTCCATCAAAATTGGACAATGCAAAAGAATCAGTTGGAAAATGCGAAGGCACCCAATCCAATATAACCCCAACATTTGCCTCGTGGAATTTATCCACCAAATACATAAATTCTTGTGGTGTGCCATATCTTGCACTTGGTGCAAAATATCCCGAAACTTGATAGCCCCACGAGCCATAAAATGGATGTTCCATTACAGGCAACATTTCCACGTGTGTAAAACCCATTTCTTTGACATATTGCACAAGTTCGTCAGCCATTTCGGTATAATGCAATGACCTTCCACCTTCTTCATATTTGCGTTTCCAAGAGCCTAAATGCACTTCATACACCGAAAAAGCCTTGTCCAATGAATTATATTCTGCCCTGTTTTCAAGCCATTTTTTGTCTTTCCAATCATATTCAGTGTCCCAAACAATGGACGCACTTTTTGGTGGATTTTCGTAAAATAATGCAAAAGGGTCAGTTTTTTCTAAAATCTGTCCATAATGGTGCGAATGGATACGATATTTGTATAATTCACCTTTTCCAATATTGGGAATAAAACCTTCCCAAATACCTGTATTATCCCAGCGTGGATAAAGTTTGTGTTGGTGGTCTTGCCACTCATTAAAATTCCCAATTATACTTACTTGTGAAGCATTAGGCGCCCAAACCGCAAAATACACGCCTTGTGTATTTTCGTGTGTAACAATGTGCGAACCTAATTTTTCATACAATTTAAAATGCTTTCCTGCTTTGAAAAGCTCGCTATCAAATTCTGTAAAAAGACTAAAAGGTAAAACCTGCATATATATTTTGGAATTAGGAATTAAGAATTAGGAATTAAGAATTAGGAATTAAGAATTAAAAATTAAGAATTAAAAATCCATTCCAATTCATAAACCTGTGTTTTGATTTGATAATTTTTATTTTTTTTTATTTTTTTTGAAATAATATTTTTTACAAATATAGAAAATGCTTTTTGCAATGTTAATTTATAATTGTTTTTTTTACAAAAAAAAACAAAAATAATTTGTATGTTCAAATAAATGAATACAAATTATTTTTGGACTTTTTAATCAATTTAATCAGTTAAAAACTGATTAAATACAGGATTTTCTTCATCAAGATACAAACCATCTTGTTTGTCGTGTCGCACAAATTTACACAAAAAATCCACTTTATTATCACGTTCTACACGATAAACCAAGCCTTCTATGTCATCTATTGCACCGTGATAACTTTTGTCAGCTTCAAGTCGTCTTAGTGCTGAATTGGTAGAAATTGCACTTCCCAAATGCACCAAACGAGGCACCACAAAACCAAAGGGCAACACACGCAACAAAAATTCGTGATATGTAATGCGTTGGTGTTTTTTTGGAAAAATATCAAAAGCCACAAAAGGCTCGTGAGGCATATTATAATGTGTTCCGTGTGTAATTGTAAGCCATTCGCCAGCAATTCTTTCGCCTTCTTTTAACAAATTAAAAAATCTATTGTGGTTTTTTTCTACAAATTCCAAAAAAAGTTTGTGTGCCAAATAAGGTGATTTTTCGCAATCGTGTCCTGAACGTGTAAGTGCAATAAGTTTATCATTAAGTTTTAGTACGCCTACATTTGCCCCATCAAGTTTTTCTTGCACAATCACCAAATCCCTAAAATCACGTGTTTTTATGGTTGCAATTTCTGCTTGACCTGCCTGAATATGATGGTCGCCTGACCCAAGTCTTGAATTGGGAAGGTGCGGAATATGCCCATAATTATTGATACCAAGCGGTTTTTCGCCTCTATCCTCTTTTTGAATTTTTATTTTTGGATTGTGTTTTTGCATAGAAATTAAATGATAAATGAAACAGCCAAAGTCTGAAGCAGGATTTTCAAGATTTAAGGATTAGCAGGATTAAACAGCCTTTTTTTTGAAACATTGAACTTTAAACCTTGAACATTGAACATTGAACTTTAAACCTTGAACCTTGAACTTTAAACCTTGAACTTTAAACCTTGAACATTGAACTTTAAACCTTGAACATTGAACCTTAAACTTTTTCAATTATCATCAATTTTGCAAATGTCATTACAAGCGTGGTTTTGCCTCTGTTATCAAAATCTACAATTACTTTTGTTTCTTCTGCTTGTATTTGGGTTATTTCCCCAAAACCAAATTTTTGATGCTCCACACGCATACCTACTTTCATATCACGAAAATCACTTGGACGAAAATTAGCAGAAGGTGTGTGATTGTATTGTGTATTTGCTGTATTTGGATTTGCAGGGCGAAATTGCTTCACAAAACTATAACCTGATGTTTTTTCGTGTTCCAAAGGATTATTTGAGTTATTGGATTTTACAGTATTTAATTTTCCGCCTACCATTGTAAGGAATGTAGGATTTATCTCACTCAAAAATCTACTTGGTTCGCAATCTTTGATATTTCCATAATAATACCTTTGGCGTGCATAACTCAATACCAAACTTTCTTCTGCTCGTGTAATTGCCACATAAAATAATCTGCGTTCTTCTTCTATGTCTTGGGTGCGTTCTGACATCATAGAGGACGGAAAAAGCCCTTCTTCTATGCCCACAATAAAAACATTTGGAAATTCTAACCCCTTAGAACCGTGAATTGTAATAAGTGTTACTTTGTCGTTGTCTTCGTTGTTATCACTTTCGTCAGCAGTTGTGAGTAATGAAATTTGTTGCAAAAATGCAGAAAGGCTTTTGTCCTCATTTTCAGGATTATCCACAAATTCCTTGATGCCATTTAGAAGCTCTTGGATATTTTCTAAGCGTGAAATACCTTCTATTTTGTTGTCATCTTTTTTCAAATCATCAATAATTCCACAAGTATTTGCTACGGTTCTTGCCACAAAATATGCATCTTGTGTTTCCAAAAGGGTTTTGAAATTTTCTATCATTTCCCCAAATGCGTGAATAGTGCTTATAGAACGCCCTGTGGCGTGTTGTGCAATATTGCGTACAACTTCCCAAAGTTTAATACGTTGGGTTTGGGCGGTTTCAAATATTTTTTCAACAGTTGCATCACCAATTCCTCTTTTTGGAAAATTGATGACACGTTTGAATGCTTCTTCATCATTGGAATTTATCACCAAACGCAAGTACGCAACAAGGTCTTTGATTTCTTTGCGTTGATAAAATGAAAGTCCGCTTATAAGCCTGTATTTGATGTTTTTTTCACGTAAAGCATCTTCTATCTTGCGTGATTGGGCATTGGTACGATACAAAACCGCAAAATCACTGTTGCGTTTTCCATTATTCATTTTTGAAAAATAAATCGTATCAGCTACCATACGCCCTTCTTCGGTGTCAGTAACATTACGCACAAGTTTAATCAATGCACCATCTTCATTGCTTGTCCAAACCTTTTTTTCTAATTGGTTTCTGTTGTGGGCAATTACCGAATTGGCAGCTTGCACAATGCTTTGTGTAGAACGATAATTTTGTTCCAAACGCACCACTTTTAATTCAGGATAATCTTTCTCAAAATTCAAAATATTTTTAATATCAGCCCCTCTAAATGCGTAAATACTTTGGGCATCATCACCCACTACACAAATATTGCGGTGTTTTTGGGCTAATGTCCTTACAAGATTATACTGTGCAAAATTAGTGTCTTGAAACTCATCAATTAAGATATATTGAAAAAGGTTTTGGTATTTTTCACGCACTTCTTCGTGGTCGCGCATCAAGATATTTGTCATAAACAACAAATCATCAAAATCCATTGCATTTGCCCTAAAACACCTTGTTTGGTATATTTGGTAAATGGTTTTAAATTCTGGTCTTTTGTTGTATTCGTCCTCTTGTAGATAGGTAGATTCTTGAAGATAGCTTTTGTAAGAAATGAGTTGGTTTTTCATCGTGGAAATACGCCCATAAACAGCACCAATGGTATAGATTTTTTCGTCAAGTTTGCGTTCTTTGATGATGGTTTTAATAAGATTTTTGCTATCTTCGGTGTCGTAAATTGTAAAATCTTTGGTAAAACCTAATCTATGTCCTTCTTGCCTAAGAATACGTGAAAAAACGGAGTGGAAAGTTCCCATCCAAATATATTTGGCTTGTTTTCCAGCCAAATCTTGTATTCTTTTACGCATTTCGCCTGCAGCTTTGTTGGTAAAAGTAAGTGCAAGTATGCGAAAAGGCTCAGTAGGTTCATTAAGGAGGTGTGCAATGCGATAGGTAAGGACACGTGTTTTGCCTGACCCTGCACCTGCTATAATCATCAAAGCACCTTTGGTGTGTAATACCGCTTCTTTTTGGGGAGGATTGAGGGTATCTAAAAAAGTTTCTAAGTTGTCTGCCATTTTTTTTGCTAATTTTTTTTGCAATTTAGCGTGATTTTTTATTTTCTCAAAATAAAAAAACGTTTTTTATGAAAAAAATGGATAATAATTTTGTTTTATTGTGGTGTTTTCTTTGGTTAAATTGTGATTTTTTGTTTTTGGTTGAAGGATTTTTTGATGTTCCATAAAAATTGTCAGAAAACCATTATTTTCTACTTGTTCCTTAATGTTTTTTTTTATCTTTGCCAAAACTAACTTTTTTATAAAATCATAAAAACTTATGAAAACTTATCACCACATTTTTTGGGGTGGTCTATTCACATTTTTTTCTATTATATCAAATATTTTTGCCCAAAACAATGATGATTTAAATATTCTCAACAAAAGATTTGAAAAAATATATGCACAAAAAGATGAAATCAAAATATGTATAATGTTAGATGATGTTTTCAAACATTATTTTTTAGATAGTTTGAAAAATATCTCTACCCATCATGATTCTGTCAGATTGTATATTGTTGAGCATTTTAACAAAAAAATATCGTCTAAATATCCTCAAAAAAACCATTTTATACAACATAAATTGGCTTTGGAACATATAAAACTGAAAAATGTAACAAAAGGGCTTTTGTTGTTAAAAAAAATTGAAAAAACACCTCCCAAAAAATATAGTTTTGCAGAATTTTATCAATTTCAAACAAAATTTGATTGTTTTAGTGTTTTGCGAAAAAACGATTCTGCTTTGTATTATGCAAAACAAATGGTTGAGATAGCACCATTTCTCAAATATGATTCACTTGTTACAGTTGCCAATCATCATTTGGGGCTTGCTTTTTATCGCAACCAAATGTTTGATAAATCTCGCATTTATTTAAAAAAAGTTATTGCTTATAAAAATAAAATGCCTGATGAAAGACGCACAAATATCACACTCACCAACACCATTGCATTAAGTTTTAAAAACGAAAAAAACAAAGATTCTGCACTTTTTTATTATGACAAAGGCTTTGAACTCGCAAAAGAATATGAAGATACTGCTTGGCAAGGTATTATAAAAGGTAATATAGGAGATGTATTATTGATGGTGCAACAATACGAAAAAGCTATTCCATATCTTCTAATTGATTTGAAAACATCAAATAAAAATTATAAAAAAGGTGAAAAAATCAATACAAATGCTTTTATTACAACTTTGGGCATAGCTGAAGCATATTTAGGATTAAATGATGTGCCAAACGCAAAAATATACTATGACAGTGCCAAAGCTAACATATCAAATAAACACGAATTGAGAGCATTTAAATATTTTTATGAATTGGAAGCTAATTATTTTGAAAAAATAGGCAATTTTAAAGATGCACAACAATCCACTAAGCAATATGTTGCTATAAAAGATAGCATTTTTAATCTACAAATGTTGCAACAAGCCAAAGAAATCAATGCACAACTTGATTTTGATAAACAAAAAGCAGAAATTGATAAACTTCACGCCCAAAATCTTTTGAGCGAAAATGAAAATACAAACCAAAAATACATTATTGCAGGTGTTGTTATTATTTTATTTTTGAGTTTTTTGCTTATTTATTTTTTATCAAAGGCAAATAACCACAAAAAGAAACTTAATAAAATATTAGCAAGCCAAAAAGAAGAAATTACCTCGCAAGCAGAACACCTCAAAGAATCTAATGAAAAACTTTTGGAACTTAGCCAATTCAAAGAAACATTTACCAATATGATTGTTCACGACCTAAAAAATCCACTGAACGCTATGCTCAATCTCCAACCACACGAAATTGAAATTTACCAAAAAAAAATTCATACATACAGCAATCAAATGTTGCAACTTGTGATGAATATTTTAGATGTGCAAAAATTTGAAGAAACCAAAATTTCATTGGACAAACAAAATACCAATTTCTCAAAAATCATTTTAGAAGCATACAACCAAGTAGATTTTTTGGCAAAAGAAAAAAATATCAATATCATTATCCAAAATCAAATATTGCATTTAGTCTGCATTGATGAACATATTATCCTGCGTGTGGTCATAAATATTCTTACTAATGCACTTAAATATTCTCCCCAAAATTCAAAAATTGAAATAAATATTTGGGAAAAAAATAATGATTTGTGTATAAGCATAAAAGACGAAGGAAATGGTTTTCCAAGTGAAAAATCAACTTTAATTTTTGAGAAATATGTCCAACTTGACAACCAAATCAAAAAATATCGTTCCACAGGTTTAGGGCTTACATATTGTAAAATGGCAATAGAAGCACACAATGGTAAAATATGGGCAGAAAGCGAATTGAAAAAAGGTGCTACTTTTTATTTTACATTGCCCATTACCAAAGAAAAAATAGAAAATTCAAGCACAGAAAATCAAATTCAACATAATGCACCCAAACAAAAATTTGTATTATTGCCTGAAAATCAAAAAATACTTCACACAATTTATGAAGATTTAGCACGATTGGAAGTATATTATACCTCTGATTTGGAAGATATTTTATCTAAAATTGATTTTGAACAAAATCCTAATCTTCATCAATGGCACAATGAAGTAAAAAATGCAATCTACAATTTTAACCAAATACTTTACACAGAACTTATTTCTCTCATAAAAATATGATTCCCCTCAAAAAAGAACCTATTATCCTTTTGGCAGATGATAATCCTGACAACCTGAAAATAATCATTGATATTCTCAAAAAAACAGAATTGCAAGCAAAAATAATGTCTGCTCCCAATGGTAAAATATTGGTGGATATTGCTTTCCAAAAAATCCCTGACCTTATCATTACAGATTGGGAAATGCCTGTAATGAATGGCATAGAAGCCATAAAATTACTCAAAAATAATCCAACTACTGCACACATTCCTATTATTATGTGTACAGGCATAATGACTGCTCCACAAGATTTAAAAACTTCTATGGACACAGGTGCAGTGGATTATGTACGCAAGCCCATTGAAGAAATGGAACTTACTGCAAGGGTACAATCTATGTTGCAATTATCTGCGTCATATACCACCATCAAAGAACAAAAAGAAGCTATGGAATTGCAAGCAAAAGAGCTTGAACAAGCCCATCATATTAAAGATAAAATGTTTTCTATCATTGCACACGATTTGAGAACACCTTTTAATACACTACAAGGTATGTTGGGGTTGATAGAAATAGACCCCCTTTTTCCTGCGGAATTAAAATATATTGGAAAAAATATCCAACAAAAAGTAAGTGTGCTGAATGAAACGCTCAATAATATTCTTACGTGGGCAATGAGCCAAATGCAAGGAGAAGTTAGCCAAAAACAACAAATTAATGTTAGAAAGATAATAGATGAACAAGAGAATTTTTTTAAAAATAATCTTGAACAAAAAAATATTAGCTTTTTTGTAAATTGTGAAACAACGCTTGAAGTATGGGCTGACACCAATCATTTTAGCAC
The DNA here is from genome assembly GCA_013297825.1 of Cytophagales bacterium. Classification (GTDB taxonomy): domain Bacteria; phylum Bacteroidota; class Bacteroidia; order Cytophagales; family Microscillaceae; genus JAAFIN01. Next base: position 5,880 of record JAAFIN010000028.1, on the reverse strand, counting down.
GATTTTGAGAAATCTTATCAGCAACGCCATCAAATTTACCAATAATTATGGGGAAATTACAGTAAATGTTATCCCAAAAGATAATCACACCCAAATAAGCGTGAAAGATACAGGCGTAGGTATGCCTGCTGAAAAAGCTGAAAAATTATTTCATTCTGTAAGCAATATTTCTACTTTTGGGACAAATAAAGAAAAAGGAACAGGCTTAGGTTTGATTATTTGTAAAGAATTTGCAGACAAAAATAATGGCTTACTTTATGTAAAAAGCAAAGAAAAAGAAGGTACTACTTTTTATTTGGAATTGCCCACAAAAGTTTAATGTTTAATTTGCCATATTAAATTTAATTTGAATTGAGGTTTTTAATATGAACCCTAAAAACTACCAAAAAACATCAGAATTTTACGAAAAAACAAAGAAATCTGTGTAAATCTGTGTTAATCCGTAAAATCTGTGTTCCAAAGTTTAATCGTTTTTAAAAACGTTACTCAAATTTTAATAGAAATTCAGTATTTATTGCCTTAAAAGACACCCTTCCGCCTCGCATTTCTCGTGCTTCTTGCACAGGACGAAATACCAAACCTTCACGTGGCATTTTGGCATTAAATATTGATGCTCCGATTGATTTTTGAACCAATGTAGGAATGTGATTTGTCATTATAAAATCTTTTTCCAAAACAGGTACAGTTTTTAGACCTATTTTTTCAACAGTTTGTATAAAATCTTCCAAACTCAAAAATTTAAAATTATCAATATTAAAAACATTGAACACAAATAAGGTGTGTCCTTTGATACCACATTTATTTTTTTGGATTCCTTCGCCCACAAGTTCGCCTTGAATTGCCCAATTTCCGCCCAAAGATTTTAATTTTTCTTCAATATTTTCTTTGCGTGCTACTTCCCAAAAAGTATTGTTTTCGGTTTCTTTTAATTGAAAATTACGACTACAAACCCCAAAAACGTCATCTTTTATGAAATATGTCGCAGAAGTTCCATCTAATTTTTCGGTTACATAAAATGTTTGGTCTTTGTATTTGTCCAACAATCCTTGCAAAACTTGTACACGTGTTTCGTCAGTTTTTGGAATAAAACTTGGAAAAAGTCCTTCCATTTCTCCGCTCAAACTTGCAGGCATTTGTGGTTCGTATTTTTCAATTTCCAATATTTCTGTAAGGTCTTTATCTTCCTCTATTGCTACATCAGCAGGCAACACAGACAAAGGAAGGCAAATTCCTTGCGAAACTTGTCCTCTGAGGCGAATAGTTTTAATCCTAAAACCTCTATTTTTCAAAAATTCAAAGGCAGGTTTATCAGGCAAAATGCTGTCTATTTCGCAATAAACACACAAATCACCAACTTCAAATTCGCCTTTTTTGACGACCAATTCCCACCCCAAAACAGTTGCTTTGAGGATTGCATCAGCTTCAGGAATAGGCGTAAGTGAAGTGATGCGTTGAATACTTGCTAATTTTCTCATAAAAAATTACGTATGTTTGTTTTTTATAAAAAATAAAGAATTTAGTATCTAAAAAAAGGCATTTTTGATGCGATTTTTCAGAAATTTTTTAATTTTTTTGGAAAAATAAAAAACCCAAAAGCATTTTGCAATAAGAGCAAAAAAGCATTTGGGGTAATTTTTTATTTTTAAAATTTATTTTTTTTGATTTTTTTAAAATGTTGCAATCTTGATGAGATTTATACATTTTGGAGAAAATATTTTAATTTCTTTTTTACTTTTATAAATTAAAATATTTGAAAAAAATCTTAAATTTTACTTTGAAAAACTTACTTTTTTATGGCTTAATTTGCTTTTGGAGTGTTATTAAGCAGTTTTTTGTTTTTCAAAATTCTTATATTTTTTAAGGATTTTTTTTCTGCTTAATTGATTTTTTGAATGGGGTATATCGTATAAAGGGCAATCCCATTGGATAAATAATGTGGTTGCATTATACTATCTGACCAGGGTTGCGAATGTTCTTTATATTGTTCCAACATTTTTAAATCAAAAAAGCGTTTCATTTTGGATAAGACTTTTAATATTTCGTTTAATTTTTGTGTTATTTTTTAAACTTGTCGCAAAGGTAAAATGTGTTTTTTATAAAAGCAAATTTTTATGCAAGTTTTTTAATAAAATTGTGATATTTTAAAGAAAAATTAAAAAAAAAATATTTTTTCATTTATTACCTTTTCTTCTAAGATTTATAAAAACCTTATAGTTTTTTTTATTTTTAATTTTTTTTGCATAATTTTTGAAAAAAAACGTTTTTTTTGTAAAACTTTTTAGAAAAAAATAAAAACCGAATTAAAAAATAGTCAAAAAACTGATTAAAAAATTATGAAAAAATATTTCTACTTATGGTCTTTGTTGTTTTGTTTTGTTTCAATTCAAACAACTTATGCCCAACTCAACGTTAATAGAGCATTGCGAGAACTTGACGGACTGCTCAAAGAACTTAATTTTCACGATGCAATTCCGCTTGCGGAGGGCATTGTAAAACAAGAACCTGAAAATAAAGATGGAAACCTCAAACTTGGTTTTGCGTACATCAATTCTATTTCCAAAGAAAAATCTTTGCCTTATTTCAAAAAAGTATATGATATGGACAAAGTATATTTGGGCAATTTATCTGATATTTGTGCCAATTCCCCAAAATTGCTTTGTGTGTTGGAACATTATCTTGCAAGTGCATATCATTACAACAACAAATTTCACGAAGCAGTAACTTTATTCCAAAAAGCACAACACAATTACGAAAAATCACGTCAAGACTATCGTAAAAATGATGAAGTAGGCAAACTCCTTGATGACAAAATAAAGGAATGTAAAAAAAGAAATATTGAATGTAAAAATGGTGAAAAATTCATTTCCCAACCTGTAAATGCTGAAATTACCAATGTAGGAAGTATCATCAATGGAAAATACAGTGATTATGCACCTGTAATTTCCGCAGATGAAAAAGTAATGGTTTTTACTTCACGCAGGGAAGGCTCAACAGGCGGAAAAAGAGATGTAGATGGTGATTTTTTTGAGGATATTTATATCACACGCAAAGAAAATGGACAATGGGGCAAACCAAAGAATATTGGCTCTCCTGTCAATACCAAATTCCACGACGCAACCATTGCCATATCGCCTGACGGAAAGGAATTATTTGTATATAAAGATAACAGTCAAGGCACAGGAGATATTTATACCACATTCATAAAACCTGATGGCTCTTGGGAAGATTTGAAAAGTATGGGCAAAAATATCAATACTTCTTATCACGAAACTTCTATTTCAATCACTGCTGACGGAAAAACCGTTTATTTTTCAAGCAATCGCCCTGGTGGTTTTGGGGGTTTGGATATTTATAAAAGTGAAAAAAATGCAAAAGGCGAATGGGGCGAAGCGGTGAATTTGGGCAAAGAAATCAATACTGAATATGATGATGATGCGCCTTTTATAAGTTTTGATGGAAAACATCTTTATTTTAGTTCAGAAGGACACGAAACAATGGGTGGTTATGATATTTTTAAAATTTCTTGGGAAAATGGCAAATGGACAAAACCTGATAATTTGGGCTTTCCTATCAATACTGCAGATAATGATGTGTATTTTGTATTAACTGCTGACGAAAAAACAGGTTATTATGCCTCTGCAAAAGAAGGTGGTTGGGGTTACAAAGATATTTATATGATAAAAATGCCTGAAATCAAAATCATTGAGGTAAAACGAGTAGAATGTCCAATGGAAATTACTTTCCAACCAAAAAAAATAGAAATTGCACGCCTTCCTGACAAACCTCGTCTTTTGTTGCGTGGAACTGTAAGGGACAAAGACACGCAAGAACCTTTGGAGGCAAACCTTGACATAAATCTTCTTATCACTTATGATTTAATTCAAAACCTCACTTCTGACAAAGAAAATGGCACGTATTCTACCACAAAAGTCGTTTGGGACAATACCTATATTCTTTCTGTGAGCAAAGATGGTTATTTATTTAATTCTAAAAGTTTTGTCATTCCTCCCGAAACACCAATGAATCAAGAAATCATTGTGGATATTGAACTTCAAAGGCTAAAAGTAGGTGCGAAAATTGACCTTGTGATTTTTTATGATTTTGATAAGGCAACCCTTCGCCCTGAATCCAACACCGAATTAAAACGCCTCCTTAAATTTATGCAAAAATATCCTGGCGTGAGTGTAGAAATCGCAGGGCATACAGATAATATAGGAACTTCACAACGCAATCAAATCCTTTCAGAACAACGTGCTAAATCTGTGGTAACTTATCTTACTGCCAATGACATTCACGAAAAACGTCTTACTTATAATGGTTATGGTTTTAATAAACCTGTTGCACCCAATACAAAACCAAATGGACAAGATGACCCAGAAGGCAGACAAAAAAATCGCAGAACGGAATGTGTGGTTACAGCAGTTAAGTAATGGTGAATTGTGAATGGTAAATGGTAAATGAAACAGCCAAAATTCAATGTTAAATGTTGAATGATAAATTAAACAGCCTTTTTGCTTGCAATTTGGCTGTTTTTTTTTATTATAAATAAAATCCTGTTAATCCTTTAATCTTTAAAATCTTGAATAAAATCCTGTTAATCCTCTAATCCTGAAAATCCTGATTCAGACTTTGGCTGTTTCATTTACCATTTACCATTTACAATTCACCATTAAAAAAGGCTGTTTCATTCATCATTTTTCATAATAAAATGTTAAAATTTAAAAATATATTTACATTTCATTAAGTTTTTTAAAAAATATGTAACACATTGATAATCAGCACTTTAAATAAAAAATCAGTAAAAAAACACCTCAATAACCAAAGTAAATTTTGTAAAATGACAAAAACATTACTTCATTTTGTTAATTATTCTCAAAAATTTCTTAATAAAATGTAAAAAAAATTTGGAAGTCTCAAATATGCCCCTTATCTTTGCATCATCAAATCAAAAGAAAGTCTAACGACAAACCAAGATTTGGTAAATCAATCTAAATTTTAAAAATAACCCTTAAAAACCCATTAAATAAAATGAAATTTATCCAATATTTCGCATTCGCAGCAGCTTTAACATTTGCAACTTCTTGTGGTGGTCCTGAAAAACCAGCTGAAGAGAAAAAAGATGATGCTAAAACTGAAGTAAAAGAAGGTGAAAACAAAGAAGCAAAACCTGAAGTAAAAGAAGGTGAAAACAAAGAAGCTAAAGAAGGTGAAAACAAAGAAGTGAAAGAAGGTGACAAAAAAGAAGGCGACAAAAAAGAAGGCGACAAAAAAGAAGGTGACAAAAAAGAAGGCGACAAAAAAGAAGCTGCTCCAAAAGCTCACTAATTCTAATCTTTCTTAATCCTTTAAGAAATACAAAAAAAACCACTTACAGCAATGTAAGTGGTTTTTTTGTGTGTTTTACAACTTTTGAAAAATTAAAAAGTTTAAATATTTTTTGGATATTTTTTAAAGTATTGTGGATATTTTTTATAAAAATGCTTTTTACTGACTACTGATTCCTGACTCCTGCCCCTACTTTTGCTGTTTGTATATAAAAAAATGTCGTTTGTCCCTTTTATTTTGTAATCAAAAAATATATATTCACTTTTGTATCATCAAACAACAACAAGGCAACAAACTATCTTTTGAAGAAAAAAAATATCCCAAAAATTGATTTTTTGATTCTTACATTTTTATAAAAGTTAAAAAAAATTCCCATTTTTTTACTTCATTTAATTTTCTTATCTGTTCCTATTTATCACTTCACACTCGTACGTTTTTAATTTTTTTCAAAAAAAATTTGTTGTATTTCTTGATGTTTGGATAAAATAATAAAGTATTCTTATATTTTTTGATGTTTTTTTTAAAAAATTATTGTCTTAAAAAAAGTTTTTCTTA
>JAAFIN010000279.1 GCA_013297825.1 Cytophagales bacterium | reverse complement strand
TACTTACTTTATCCGAATGCTTTTTATTGCTTTCTGTGCTTGTTTTCATAGTTTTTTAAGGTTTTCTTGCAAAATTACCAATTTTTGCCCTTTTTTGCAATATTGAACCATTTAAATAACTCTATTGGGTTCTTCCATTGTTTCAAACTGCATTATTTCAAATTCAGTTTGATTTTTGGGTTGATTTATAAAATGTCCAATGGTATAAAATGGAAATAAATCTTTCATTTGTTGGAGGTTATAAGATTTTTAAACACAGAAAAACAGAAATTTTAGCTAAAATTAGCAAAATAATATGATTTTTTAGGAAAAAAGATTTTTAAATTTTTTATTAAAAAAATACTTTGTTTAAGTGAAAAATACTTTATTTTTGCTTTTTACAAAGCCAATATATTTTTTATGTGTTTCTAAGAATATGATTGTTCTTCCGCATAGAACAGCCAAACAACCAGATTCTTTCAGAATGACACAGAGAAAAAATAATTCATAATTTATAATTCATAATTAATTTTAGTGAAAATTCTACAGTTTTTATTTTATACTTTTGTAATGGTGGTTTGGGTGTATATTTTGCACAACAAACTCGCAGATGTGCCTTTTTTGGGTGGTGTCAAAAGCGTGGAAAGTATCCCAGCTTTGGGGCATTTGCTTAATCCATTTGCAGGATTTTGGGCAAATGCAGAACCTAAAAATATCCAAAAAGATATTCGCATCAACACCAAATTACTCAAAGACAAAGTTGAAATTTTGGTAGATGATAGGCTTATTCCGCATATTTTTGCGAAAAATGATTTTGACCTTTATTTTGCACAAGGTTATGTAACTGCAAAATATCGCCTTTGGCAAATGGAATTTCAGACCTACGCAGCAGCAGGCAGACTTTCTGAAATCGTAGGCGAAAAAGCGTTTAATTATGACCTACATCAGCGTAGAATTGGATTGCCTTACGCTGCAGAAGTTGCTTTGAAAGAAATGCAAAAAGACGAAATTAGCAAAAATGTGTTAGACGCATACAGTCAAGGCGTAAATGCTTATATAGATGAATTGAACCCAAAAGATTATCCTTTGGAATATAAACTAATGGGTTACAAACCTGAAAAATGGACACCTTACAAGTCTTGTTTGATGCTTAAAGCAATGGCTCAAGATTTATCCTACAAAAGTGATGATTGGCAAATGACAAATGTATTGCAAAAATACGGAAAAGACGTAGTAAAAGAGCTTTTTCCTGGTTATACAAGCACACAAGACCCTATTATTCCGCCAGGCACAAAATACGAATTTAAAAAACAACCCATTCCAAAAACCCCTAAACAAGTATCTGCACCGCTTCCTCTTGGCACTGATGCCCCAAAAACAGAGGACAGAAAAGGCATAGGAAGTAATAATTGGGCAATAGGAAACACCAAATCAGCAACAGGCTTGCCAATGCTTGCCAATGACCCACATCTTACCCTCAATTTACCCTCAATTTGGTTTGAATTACAACTTGTTGCACCTCGCACCAATGTTTATGGAGCATCTTTGCCTGGTCTGCCTGGCATTGCGAGTGGATTTAATCAAGATATTGCGTGGGGCGTTACCAACGTAGATGCTGACGTACAAGATTGGTATCAAATTAAATTTAAAGATAACGCCAAAAGCGAATATTGGCATCAAAAACAATGGAAAAAAACCACTTCACGCATTGAAACCATTAAGATAAAAGGCAAAAATAGCGTAATTGACACTATGATAATGACACATCACGGTTTTGTGGCGTGTTATCCACACGAAAAAGAACTTTCTAAGGATTTTAGATTACCACCAAATTGTGCTTTAAGATGGGTTACACACGACCCTTCCAACGAATTACTCGCATTTTACAAACTCAATCGTGCAAGAAATTACGAAGAATATAGAAAGGCATTGGTTTTATACCAATCTCCTGCCCAAAACTTTGTATATGCAGACAATTTGGGTGATATTGCCATTACGCCAAATGGAAAATTTCCTTTGAAATGGAAAGAACAAGGCAAATTTATTCTTGATGGCTCAAACCCTGAACACGATTGGCAAGGTTGGATAGCTCCTGCACAAAATCCACACGTCAAAAACCCAGAAAGAGGTTTTGTAAGTTCTGCCAACCAATTTTCTGCTGATACGCTTTATCCTTATTATTTACATTGGGAATTTGCAACTTATGAAAGAGGAAAACGCATTAATGACCGCCTAACCAATATGCAAAAAGCCACCACAGACAGTATGCGATTATTACAATATGATGCAGTTAGCCAAATTCCAAAAGATGTTTTGCCTACTTTATTAAAATATTTAGCAAAATCAACTTGGAATGACAATGAACAAAAAGCCATTTCAGAGCTTCAAAAATGGGATTTCTCTTATACAAAAGAAAAAATCGCACCTACTATTTTTAAAGTTTGGTGGCAAAATATCCAAAATGACACGTGGGAAGATGATTTTACAGAGGGAATGAGAAGACCATCTTACGAAAGAACAAGGGATTTTATACTTTTGGGTGATTCGTCGCTTTCCTCACGTTGGTTTGACGACAATCGCACATCCAAAAAGGAAACTGTAACCGACATTGTGGTTCAAACATTCCGAAAAACCATTCAAGACCTTACCCAAAAATACGACAAAATGGGCGAAAAATGGCAATGGAACAAACACCGCAATACATTTATCCAACATCTTGCGAGAATTGATGCGTTTAGTGTAAAAAATATTGTTACTGATGGCGACCGTACCACGCCTAATGCCTTAGATATGCGTCATGGCCCTTCGTGGCGTATGGTGGTGGCAGTTGGCAACACCCCAAAGGCATTTGCCATTTATCCAGGCGGACAATCGGGCAATGTAGGAAGTTACTACTATGATAATTTTATAAAAACTTGGGAAAAAGGCGAACTTGCTGAATTGCTTTTTTTGAAAAATGTAAATGATAAATCTCCCAGAATCATCTCAAAAATTAGAATGGGAAACTGAATTTAATGGTGAATGTTAAATGGTGAATGGTAAATGAAACAGCCATTTTTTAGTTGTCAGGAGTCAGGAATCAAGGAAACAGCAAAATACAAAACAGCCAGATTCTTTCAGAATGACACAATTTTTTTGAACTTTTGAACCTTAAACTTTGAACCTTGAACTTTAAACTATATTTATGACAGAATTTTACGGTGAATGGCAAGGAAGTGCCAAAAAATTATTAGACAATAATCTTGTGCTTGTAACATTTGTTTCACCTCCTGAAAATATATGGACAAATGAACAAAAAAAAGAAAATTTAGAAAAAATACAAAAAGGTATAAATTGGATTAAAAATCAAGCATTAAATTATAACCAAAATGTAAATCTTGAAATAAAAACATTGGGTTTTGATAAAGATATTTTATTAAAAGACCTCAAAGATGGCTTGTATTTGGGTGATAATTTGACAACTATTGCCAAGCAAATTGGTTTTGCGAATTTTCCGCATATTCTTTCTGATTATCGTATGGAATATCGTGGTTATAATGTGGTAATGATTATTGCGGTGAATATTTCCAATGAACAAGGCGGTATTTCAAATTGTACTTCTCACGGAGATTTTGAATATGGTGTTTTGTATCCTGATGTTCGCAACGAAAATCGCATTTCGGAATACACCGTTGCACACGAATTATTACACGCCTATTCTGCACCTGATTTGTATGCTTATAGTGAAAGTATTGAGGAAATAAAAGCCCAAGAAAATGCCATAAAACACATAAAAAAAGATATAATGTTGTGTGAAGTAGAAGGAAAAGATTTTGAGATTTCTGAATATACCGCCTTTACGATAGGTTGGCACAATGACCCAAAAGATTGGTACAAAGATATTTCACCACCAAGTTTTTTGCAAAGCATTGATTTTATGATGAAATATAGTGGGTATTTTGATGATGGTGGTATTCTTAATTTGGAAAATGCAACACAAGGACGTGGTTATTCTTTTGAGTATGGCGAGGTAAAAGAATGGTTTTTTGGTGTAAATGAAGAAAATAATTACCAAAATTGCCCTTCACTTTGGACATTTGAGGAAGATGGCGAAGATGAATACATTGCTACAGTGTTGATGCGTGAAAATAGCATTGATAATGATTATATTTTTATCAAAAATAGCACATATTCCTTGCAAATTCCTTTGAAAGATGGCAAAGGAAAAGTATTAGTAAATAACACTTGGCAAGATTGGTATGACCTTTCTTTACAAAATATGACCTTAATGGTGCATTATGAAAAAGGTTTTTTGAAAAAATATGAAATTTTAAACGAAATTATTTGGTATTGGGAAGAAGACCAAAATCAATTAAATGGATTTTTTGAACAATACAATGAAATGGATAATTTTTTGTGCATAAAAAACGATATTTACAAATTTAAAATTCCTAAAATTGGTGGAATGGCTGAAATGACTTTCGCAGAATACAAAAAAGAAGAATGGATAAATTGGTATAATGTTACAGTTTCTTATTTTTAAAAAACAATAAAAAAAACCTTTGCAGATGATTATTTGCAAAGGTTTTTTTCATTTTTTATTTGTATATTTGCTTATTAAATACAAAAAGACTTATAACAAGCAATGAATTTAGAAAAATACGAATTTTCAGAAAACCAAACATCAAATACAAACCAAATAATTTATTATTTTGAAAGTGTAGGTACAAAAGGCACAATTAAAAAGGGTGTATATTTTCAACCAAAAAACCATTTTGAATATAATTTGGCTTTGGGTGATGTTGATATGAAAACAGAAGCTCCAAATTTTGAAACATATTCAAATAATGGTGATTTAAAAAAAGTAATTGCGACAGTTTTTGGGATTATAATGGACTTTTTTAAAAATAATCCCCAAAAAGTTTTACACTTTGCAGGTAATGAAGCACGAAAAACAAAATTTTATCACTGGGTAATTGCAAAACATTTAGAAGAAATTTTACAATATTTTGAAATTTTTGGGGTTATATCAAAAACAGAAATGGAAGAATTTAAACCTGAAAATGAATATCAAGGTTTTTCAGGCATTTTGAAACGAGATTTTAAAAATAAAAACTAAAATATATATTTTATGAAAACACAACCAAAAAACACAGAAGAAAAAAAAAAAATTGAGCCTATCAACAATAAGCCCTTACAAGGCTTTGAAAGTGAAGCATATAAAAAGAAATTAGAACCATTTGGAGAACAAGCAACTGAATTTTTCAGAAAATTATTAAACAAGTAATTTTCTAATTTTTTCAAAAATAAAACCAAAAAAAACCTTTGCAAACAATCATTTGCAAAGGTTTTTTTCATTTTTTATTTGTATATTTGCTTATTAAATTTTATAAAAAAGACTTAAACAAGCAATGAACTTAGAAAAATACGAATTTTCAGAAAGAGAAGTTCCAAACAAAAACCTCATAACTTATTATTTTGAGAGTGTGGGAACAAAAGGCACAATAAAAAAAGGCGTGTATTTTCAACCAAAAAAGAATGGTTTTGAATATAATATGGCTTTGGGTGATGTGGATATATTAACAGATATTCCAAACTTTACAACATATTCAAATAATAACGACCTTACAAAAGTAATGGCTACCGTTTTTGGAATAGCAATAGATTTTTTTAAACAATAAGTAAGTGAAATAAATTATTTACTATCATCACCAAATTTTTTAAAGTTTATTTTTAGCTCTTTTCCTACATTAGTAAGACATCTATTTATTGCGTATGATAATTTATCTTTTTCCATATAATC
>JAAFIN010000277.1 GCA_013297825.1 Cytophagales bacterium | reverse complement strand
AACCTTAAACTTTTAAACTTTATGACTACTTTTTCTGTAAAAAACCTTCTCCAATGGGTAGAAGAACACAAAGATACTTTAAAACCTCCTGTTGGCAACAAAGAAGTTTATCCTGGTGGTGATTTTATTGTGATGGTTGTAGCAGGGCCTAATGCTCGCAAGGACTATCATTACAACGAAACACCTGAATTTTATTACCAAATAAAAGGAAATATTGTGCTTAAAATCATTGAAAATGGTGTTTTTAAAAATATCAATATTAATGAAGGTGATATTTATTTATTAAATTCTTTTACACCACATTCGCCACAACGCCCTGCTGACACAATTGGGCTTGTCATAGAACAAAAACGTCCAAAAGAAATGCTTGACGGTTTTCAATGGTATTGTGAAAATTGTAGTGAATTTCTCTATGAAGAAAAAGTAAATGTCGCCAATATTGTAACCCAACTTCCAGAAGTTTTTGGACGTTTTTATGGAAATGTGGAAAATTGCACCTGCAAAAAATGTGGAACTGTGATGCAAAAACCTTAAAGTAAGTAAAAAGGTGTCAGGAATCAGGTGTCAGAACAAGCCAATTGTAAAACATAATTTTTATAACAAATGTAATTCTAAAAATGGGAAAATTTTATCTTTTTTGGAAAAATTTTAAAATACATTTTTCGTAAGTAATTGATTATCAATATGTTGCAAAAATGGTTTAAGTTTGGCACTACTATATATGTGAGATTAAAATTTAATGCATAGCTTAGTTGAAGAAAAAACTAAAAAAGCCTTTTTCCTTTGGAGAAAGGTTTTTTCATTTTTTAGCTTTTGATAAAAATATGTTGGTTTGTATTTTTTTGTATATTTTTGTGTGTATTTTTGTAAACTTATGGCTAAATTAAAAAAATAATGACAAATAACATTCAAAAAATAGATATTAAAATAGATATTTTGGTGATATGCGCCCATCCTGATGACGCAGAACTTTGTTGTGGTGGTACAATCCTTTCACACATTGCACAAGGCTACAAAGTGGGAATTATTGACCTTACAGAAGGCGAACTTGGCACACGTGGCACTGTCCAAACAAGATACGAAGAAGCCAAAAATGCGTCTGAAATATTAGGCGTAACATTCAGAGAAAATCTACAAATGGCTGATGGTTTTTTTGAAAATGACAAAGCACATCAACTAAAAATTATCCAAAAAATTCGTCAATATCAACCTGAAACTGTACTCACAAATGCCTTAGAAGATAGACACATTGACCACAGCAGAGCCTCCAAATTGGTAGCTGATGCGTGTTTTTTGGCAGGTTTGCGAAAAATAGAAACTTTTGATACACAAAATAATCCTCAAAATGCTTGGCGACCTAAAAACGTATATCATTTTATACAGGATTTTTATAATGTGCCTCAATTTGTGGTAGATGTTACGCCTTTTTGGGAGAAAAAAATGGAAGCAATACGAGCTTTCAAAACACAGTTTTTTATTTCAGAAGAAGAAGCCCAAAAAGAACCTTCTACGCCTATTTCTACACCTGATTTTATGTATTTTTTGGAGGCAAGGGCAAGAGAAATGGGACGAATTATTGGTGTTACATTTGGCGAAGGTTTTTGTACTAAAAAAGCCTTAAAAATGAAGGATTTGGTTAATTAGAAAGCCCCCTAACCCCCAAAGGGGGAATTTTTTAATAAAAATAAATTCATTTTAAAAAATAAAAAAGCTATTTTTGTGAAATTTTTAACTCCTAATTATTTCTTATTTTAACTAAAAACTCCCCCTTTGGGGGTTGGGGGGCTTTTCAAAAATGGACAGACAAAATGCCATACAACAACCTACAGAGGTTTTACTCAAAGAAATAGAATTGGAAAATAATGTTCGTGAAATATTAAACGAAACCCAAATTTATTTTGATTATAATGTTGTTCCTGATAATACAGCAGAACATAATTTGCCTATTATAAAACTTGACCTTATTACCATCAATAAAGAACACAACCAAAAATTCTTGTTTCATTCACTCAAAGGTGTGAGCAAAATAGGTATTCTTAAAGAAATGATTGCGTACATTCAAGAATATAAAGACCGTTCTGAAAGCTATGAAATAGAATGGATAAACCTCAAACAACCTGAAAAAACGCTCACATCTTGGTTTTTGGGCAATGATATTATGGACGTATTGCACAAATTTTATTACAACAAAGAAAAAACACAATTCAAAATTTTTAGAATAAAACTTATGCCATTGGCTTAGTAATGATGAATGTTGAATTATGAATGAAGAATGAAACAGCCAAATACATTCCTCATTCTTAATTCCTAATTTTTAATTCTTCCAATGTTTTTGAATTACCTCTAACATTTCGCTATGAATATGCCCACAGGCTAATATTTCTTGTCCAAAAACATAATCATCTCCTCCACTAAAAGTGCTTACTTTTCCACCTGCTTCCTGAATTATTAAACTTCCACCTGCCACGTCCCAAGGATTAAGATTATATTCAAAAAAACCTTGAAAACGCCCACAAGCCACATACGCCAAATCCACCGCAGCAGAACCCATACGCCTCAATCCGTGAGATTTTTGCATAAAATCCTTCACAATATCCAAATAACTTGGTACTTTGTCAAAATCACGATACGGAAAACCTGTTGCAAGCAAACTTTCTGAAAGACTTTTTAAAGGGGAAATTTGGATTTTTTTGTTATTGCAAAAAGCTCCACCGCCTTCCCACGCATAAAAACATTCATCTCTATTAACTTCGTGTACTACACCAAGCACCATTTTATCACCTTGCATAAGCCCAATACTTGTTGCAAAAATCGGTAATCCGTGCAGAAAATTTGTTGTTCCGTCCAATGGGTCAATTAACCAATGAAATTCTTTGTCTGTTTTTTCTTTAAAATTAGGATTTTCTTCTGTAACAAATCCTGCATCAGGAATTAACTTTATAATTTGTTCCAAAATACGTTGTTCTGCTTCCTTATCCACATAAGAAACCAAATCATTCATACCTTTAATTTCTACCTTTTCCCAATCAAAATTTTGAGCCTCTTGGCGAATAAAAGACGTAGATTCTTTTGTAATTTGGGTTACTTTTTTACAAATTTCTGATAAGTTCATAGAAGTTCAAGGTTTAAGGTTCAAAGTTTAAGGTTCAAAAGTTCAAGGTTCAAAAGTTCAAGGTTCAAAAGTTCAACGTTCAAAGGTTCAAGGTTTAAGGTTCAAGGTTTAAGGTTCAAAGTTTAAGAAAAAAATCCTGCTAATCCTTAAATCTTGTAAATCCTGTTTCAGACTTTGGCTGTTCCATTTACCATTGACTTAACGCATACACCACAATTTTTGAAGCAAACGCATCAAGTTGAAAATTGGGCGGTTGTAATTGTAGCAAATAAAAACCATCTTCAAGCGTATCAGGCACATAAATCAACTCCGTAATTGTGCAATCTTTGCGTGTATTGTGTGGATATTGCCAAAAAGCGTGATGACAAGCCAACACACCACCATCTACTTCCCTATCCACCGAAGGCAAATCCACCAAAAGATGTTTTATATTCAAATCAGCCAATTTTTTACCAACTTTTTCTTCCAAATAAGGCGGATTAGTGCCTGTATATTGGCGATTTTTTTTGTCTAATGAATTTGGCAAAGTACGCAAAATAACCGCTTCAGGCGTAATTTTTCCAAAAGATTTTTTGATATTTTCCCAAAGAATTATTTGGTCATTTTGATTTTTTTCGGTTTTATTTTCTTTTTCTTCTAATTTCTTTTCTAAATTTTTCTTTTGTGGTGTAACGGTGATAATTTGAGCAAAAAATAGATGTTGTTTGAGGCAATTATACAAAGTAGCATCTTTATCCGCAGATATATGACCGTATGTTTCAGTATGTGTTCCGTTTCCGTGAGGCGTAAAAGTAATTTTTTGATAATTCACTTTTCCACCTTCTTTCACACTTCCCACAAAATCACCTGCTCGTATAGTGTGAAAAATAGGCACTTCTGCATAATAACAATTAGGATTTTCATTATTTGCTTCTATGGGCAAACTCAAATCTAATGGCTTTAATGGGTCAAAACGATACCCTTTTCCCTGAAAAAAAAAATGAAAATCTGCAAGCATAAAGAAAGTTCAAGGTTTAAGGTTCAAAGTTCAAGGCTTAAAAGCTCAAAGGTTCAAAAAAAAAGTTCGTTTTTATTGTGATTACATAACAATCTGGCTGTTTTTGCGAAAAAATAAGATGTTTTTATTTAATTTGAGCTTTTTATTAAACCCTTTGAACCTTAAACTTTGAGCCTTGAACTTTAAACTTTATTTTGGAAAAGAAACTTTCCCCATTGTTACAACAGGTTGTTCAAAATCGCCTTGACCAAGTGCAATAGGCTCACCCACAAGTGTTTCATTTGCCAAAACAGCAAACAAAACAGCTTCTTTGATATCAGGAGAAAAACCCAATTCCTCAAATTTTTTCATATTGAATTTGGGCAAAAGATTTTTGATGTGTTCCAAAAGCGTAACATTGTGTGAACCGCCACCGCTTACATAAATGCTCGTGTTATCTGCGTGAGGGACATATTGCAAAATACTTTCTGCGATAGTTTCAGCAGTAAAACGTGTCAAAGTAGCCACCAAATCCTCTGGACTCATATCCAAAGCCTCTGCGTGGAGTTGGGATTCTTGCACAAAATTCAAATTAAAAACCTCAATACCTGTGGTTTTTGGGGAAGATTGCAAGAAAAAAGGGTGTTTTTTCAAAACCGACAAAAGTCCATTATGGATTTTGCCTTGTTTAGCAATATTCCCACCTTCATCATACATTTTGGGGGCAAAATATCTCCTTATAACAGCATCTAAAAGCGTATTGCCTGCACCTGAATCAGTTGCAAAAACTTCTTTTGGGTTTTGATTTTTAGGTAAAAAGGTATAATTTGCAATTCCACCAATGTTTAATAAAATTCTATTTTCTTCTTTGCTATTAAACATAATATAATCCCCATAAATTGCCAAAGGTGCGCCCTCACCGCTATCTGCCACGTGTTTTTGGCGAAAATCACTTACCGTCAAAATACCTGTTTTGTATGCCACGTGGTCACCATCACCTATTTGAAAAGTAGAATTATCAAAATGTGGTTTCAAATGAAGTCTTTTGGGTGCGTGATAAATTGTTTGTCCGTGACTTGCAATCACATCAACCTCTTTGGGCGATATACCCCAATCTGCCAACACACTCATTACCATTTTGCTGTGGAGTGTCGCAATACGCCCATTCATCAAACAAACTTGTGAAAGTTTTACAACATCTTGGGCGAAAATAGCCCTGATTTTATGTTTTAGTGCATCAGAATATGGATAAGTAGCACTTTTCAATACTTTGATTTCAGTATTGATTCCATTCCCTTTCACACTGCACAAAGCAATATCAAGTCCATCAAGCGAAGTACCTGACATAAGTCCTATGATATGTCGTGTGGGTTTTTGTGCAATATTTATCAGAGTTTGGAGATTGGTGTTGAGCATATAATTGAGATAAAGGAGTTCAAAAGTTCAAAGTTTAAGGTTCAAAGTTTAAGGTTCAAAGGCTCAAGGTCTAAACAAAAATCTAAAAGATTTACGCATTAAAAAAAATTTGGCTGTTTTGCCTTTTATTGAAACCTGATACCTGACTACTGATAACTATTTTGTAAAAATACAAAAAAAAATTTTAACTATTTTTAATTAGAAACAAAAAAAAGGCTAAATTTTATAAAAAAAAAAAAAAAGAGAAAAAAAAGAAAAAAAATTTTTTTTTT
>JAAFIN010000276.1 GCA_013297825.1 Cytophagales bacterium | reverse complement strand
TAAATGCCTATAAGTGCCAAAATACCCAAAAAAGCATATAGTATAATTTTACCATTTTTGGCTAAAAAACCTTCTGTATCAAATTCAGGCGTAAGGTCAAGCGTAGCATTTTCAGCGTTGGTATCCAAGATTGGTGTAACAGGTGTAGCAGTTTCTGTATTTTTATTTTGTTGATTGCTCATTATTTTATGGTAATGAAAGGTAAATTTTTATAAATGATTAAAAAAAATTATTTTTTAAATATTTGTTTTTGTTTAAAAATCTCTTTTTATATAAGATTTTTTGAGGTGCAAATTTATAACAAACAAAATATTTATCAAAATAAATATTTTATTTTTGCAGAATTAAGATAAGAATTAAATAAGAATTGCGTTTTGGCTGTTTCATTCTTAATTCCTAATTCTTAATTCCTAATTAAATTTGTTGCTAAGAGCGGAATCGAACCGCTATATAAAGCTTCGGAAACTTTTGCATTATCCATTATGCTACTTAGCAAGGTGTTATTTAATCATTCTTGATAATCAATTTTTGATTATTAAAATACAAAATTATTATTTTTTTAGTAATTTTACAAAAAATTAAACTGCTTTTTTAATTCCTAATTCTTAATTTCTAATTCCTAATTAAATTACGTGTTAATTATCTTCTGTTTATTCGCATTTCTGGCGTTATTTTCTGCATTTATGATACTTTTTACTGAAAATGTAATCCATTGTGCGTTTTGGTTATTGTTAAGTTTTTTGGGTGTGGCAGGTAGTTATGTGCTTGTAGGTGCTGATTTTTTGGCAGTTTCGCAGATTGTGGTGTATATCGGTGGTGTTTTGATATTGTTACTTTTTGGCATAATGCTTACAAGCAACTTAGAAACAGAAAAAAGGCAAAATAATGCACTTTCTCAAAATGAGAATTTTTCATTGAAATTTTTTGTAATTTTATTTTTCAAAAAAGCCTTTTATTTTATTACAAAAATAGAAAATATTTTAGCATTTGGATTATTGGGCTGGTTAAGTGTGAAAATATTTGAAGAAAAAAAATGGCAAATTATTCCACAAGTCAATCCTCAAACTACCCTACACAACATAGGAATACGTTTATTAACTGAACACTTTTTGGCTTTTGAACTTGCTGGAATATTGCTTTTGGTAGTGCTTGTATGTGTGTTGGTATTTACAAAAATAAAAATCTCTGTAAAATAAATATTTTTCAAGTAAAATCAAATACCACATTTTGTTTAAACATTTTAACTAAAACATTAAACAAAACAAGAAATATTCTCAATTTGAGAAAAATATTCTGAAAAATAGATTTTTTTTGTATTTTTAGTAACTTCATACCATTTTTTGTTTTAATAAGAAAATGAAAACGATTGCGTTGTATGCTTCAGTTATGTTTTTTCTTAAATAAAAATGTTAAAATTTAAGTTTTTTTAACTAAAAAATCAAAAAGGTACATAAATTGTTAAATGATATGATAATATTCTAACACAATATTCTTTTTATCTTAATTTAAACTTTTTTAAGACCTATGAATACATTTAACCAACTTAATAAAGACCTTCAAGCTACTTTGGAAAAAATGAAGGCACTCCAACAAAATCAAAGAGAATCCTTAGACAGAATTAAAACTATCAGAAACGAAGTAGAAAAAAATGAAAATGTAGCTCCACCAAAATCAAAAGTTTCTTAATTGTGAAAAATTTACCAAAAATTTATAGCTCAAAAAATACATTTAAAAAAAAGCCCTATATTTTAAAAATAAAGGGCTTTTTTTTTGTTTTTTTGATATTTTTTCCATTATTTTATGAAAAATTAATTCCTAATTCCTAATTCTTAATTAAATGAAATACCTCATACTCACATTTATTGCGGTTGTTGTGTTATTTTTAGCTTGGCAGGCACATAGTTTGGGTTTTTTGGCTGGATTTGGTCAAACCCAAAAAATAGATATTCATAATATTGTCCTTGAAAAAGTAGAAGATTTGGGAAAATTAGAATTGGTAAAATATACTTTTCGTGATGTGTATGAACACAAAGAAGTGGGTACATTATCTACTGACAGGGTTGTGTTGATTATAGCAGGCGAAGCTGTGGGTTGTGTGGATTTGAAAAAAATCAAAAAAACTGATATTGTGGAACGCAATGATTCTCTGATTGTCAGTATGCCAAAACCTGAAATTTGTTATTATAAAATTGACCAAAAAAATTCACGTGTGTATGATAGTTTTTATTTGACAACCAACTCCGCAAATCTTTTTGCACGTGCCTACAAAGAAGCTGAAAAAGCCATCAAAAAAACTGCTGAACAATCTAATATCTTAGAACAAACACAAATCAACGCCAAACAACTTCTAAAACCGCTTTTTGAACAGATTTCTAAGAAAAAAGTTTTGATTAAATGGTAAATGATGAATTATAAATAATAAATTATGAATGAAATAGCCAACTGCAATTAAAAATTAAATACAAAAAATAAAAATATTTTTAAAATGATTAAAATAAAATTTTTATTTTTAATTACAAATTATTGTGATTTATAATTTCGGTTGTTTGACAATTTTATGAAAAAGAAAAAAGTGAACTTATCATTCTGAAAGAATCTGGCTGTTTAACTGCATAGAACAGCCAGATTTTTTCAGAATGACACCCAAGAGGAAAAGGTAATTGTTAGAGAACCTGATTTATAATTTATAATTCATAATTTATAATTAAAGTATTCAGCATATTTTCATCTTTTTCTTTCAAATAATCCATAAAATCAGGTTTTTGGAGGAGATTTTTTGGCGTATCGTACCAATAATAATTATTTTCAGAAAGCCACAAAATCATATCCGCACAACCAAATATATAACTAATTTCGTGGCTAATTACAACAATTCCTTTGTTTTGGGTGTGTGCAAGATGTTTGAATTGCGAAAAAATATGTGATTTTTGGACAAAATCAAGGTGTGCAGTTGGCTCATCAAATAACAAATATTCGTTGGCACTTGCAAGACTGTATGCAATCATTACCCTTTGTTTTTCGCCATCACTAAGCGTGTGCAAAAGACGATTTTTCCACGTCAAAATATCCAATTTTTCTAAAATTTCAATGATAAATTTTTCGTCTTTTCGTGAAATATCTATCTGCCAACCTGTGTGAGGATATTGTGCAGTAGTGAGCCAATCCCAAACGCTAAAATGCGAAATATAAGGCATCTGTGACCATATTAAGGTTCTTTTTTGTGCCAATTCTAACAAAGAATATTTAGAAATAGACAAATTATTCAAAAAAATATTCCCTTCTAATGCAGGCAAAATTCCGCCAATCGTTCTCAAAAGCGTAGATTTCCCTGAGCCATTCATTCCTAAAATTCCCAAAAATTCGCCTTTTTTTATTTCAAAATTCAAATTTTGGTGCAGAATCTTTGTATTTTTTTTATTAGAAAAAATATTTGTTTTTTGGCTATAACCTGTGGAAAGATTTTTTATTTGGAACATTAAGAAAGTTCAAGGTTTAAGGTTTAAAGTTCAAGGTTTAAATTTCAAGGTTCAAAGTTTAAGGTTTAATTTAGTAAAATAATTTGTTTATTTAATAAATTTTAATAGATATTTAATAAAATATTGATGTTATTTAGTGAAATATATAGATTACTTAATTAGTTTTATAGATTACTTAGTGAAGTGTATAGATTACTTAGTAAAATGTATAGATTACTTAATAAATTTTATAGATTATTTATTAAAATATATAAACTACTTATTAAAATTTATAGATTATTTATTAAAATATTTGTATTGTTTAGCAAGTATTTAATATTAAATATTAAAATTTAAACCTTGAACTTTAAACCTTAAACCTTAAACCTTGAACTTTAAACTTCTGGAACATACGTCAGCATACTAAAATCCTTTTCTTGTAGCATTTCTTGTGCAACTTCTTGGAGTTGTGAGGCAGTAAAAGTATTGATAATTTTAAAAATTTCAGGTAAAGATTCTATTTTTTCATCATCTAAAATGCTTTTTCCCATCATTAGCATAAAACCCTGATTATTTTCTTCTGCCATCGCAAGCTGTCCCATAATTTGCTCTTTTGCTTGGTGAAGTTGCAGAGTTCCAAGTGGTTCTTCACGCAATTTTTTGAGTTCTTTATGCACAATGTCAATGCTTTTATTCAGTTGTCGCATATCTGTCGCAAAACTCAACCCAAAAAGCCCTGTATCTTGCATTGGTTGATAATAACCTTCCACCGAATACACATAACCACGTTTTTCACGCAAAGCAATATTCAAGCGAGAATTAAGCCCATAACCACCCAAAATATTCGTTAATACAAAAAATAAACTACGTTTTTTGTCTTTAATATCATAACTTGTGCGTCCCATTGCACAATGCGATTGCGAAATGGGATATTGTTTTTGAATAATTTTTGGAGAAAGATTAAGAGAAAGATTAGAAAAAACATCTCTGTTTTTGTTGGTTATTTTTTCAGGAATAGGATTTAAAAACTTTTCTGCCCATTTGATAATTTGTTTAAAATCAATGTTTCCAACAGAAGAAAACACAATTTTTTGTGTATTTAGGTTTTCTAAAAGAAAATTATCAAAATCTTTTTTCTTAAAACCCTTTACGCTTTCAGTTGTGCCTAATATATTTTTACCTAAGCTGTGATTTTCAAAAATAATTTCTTCAAATTCATCTTGGAGATGTTCGTCAGGCGTGTCCAAATACATTGACATTTCTTCCAAAATAACTTTTCTTTCTCTTTCAATTTGATTTTCAGGAAAAACAGAATTAAATGTAATATCTGCTAATAATTCAAATGCTTTTTGAAAATGTTTGTCCAAAAAAGAGGCATAAAAACATATTTTTTCTTTGGTGGTATAAGCATTTAATTCGCCTCCAACTGCCTCCAAACTATTAAGAATATGAAAAGATTTGCGTTTTTGTGTGCCTTTGAAAGCCATATGTTCCCAAAAATGTGCAATTCCCTGCTGATGTGGTTGCTCATCTCTGCTTCCTATATCCAACACAAAACCACAATGTGCTATCTGTGTATAAGGCGTATGTTTATGCACAAGGCGAATACCATTGTGTAAAGTATGATTGTATATGCTCAAAGTTTAAGGTTTAAGGTTCAAGGTTCAAGGTTTAAGGTTCAAGGTTCAAGGTTCAAGGTTTAAGGTTCAAGGTTTAAGGTTCAAGGTTTAAGAGTTTAAAGTTCAAGATTCAAAAGTTAAAAAATTTAAAGTTCAAGATATAAAAAATGTGTCATTCTGAAAGAATCTGGCTGTTTTGAATTTGGCTGTTTCATTTATCATTCAACATTTATCATTGAATTTGGCTGTTTCATTCCTAATTCCTAATTCTTAATTCCTAATTCATCATTATTTCCATTTCAACGTAAATAAATCTGTTCTACGGTCTTTTAGATTTCTTACGCTTCCTTGTGTATGAAGTTCTTTGAGCAAATCCAAATCCACATCAGCCACCAAAATCATTTCAGTATTTGGGGTAGCTTCTGCAACAACTGCATTGGTCGGAAAAGCAAAATCAGAAGGCGAAAATACTGCGGATTGTGCATATTGAATGTCCATATTTACGACTTTTGGAAGATTTCCTACACTTCCTGCGATTGCCACATAACATTCATTTTCTACTGCTCTTGCTTCTGCACATTTACGAATACGTTGGTAGCCATTGTTAGAATCTGTAGAAAAAGGCACAAATAATATTTGCATACCTTCATCAGCCAAAAGACGTGATAATTCTGGAAATTCTACATCATAACACACCAAAACACCT
>JAAFIN010000278.1 GCA_013297825.1 Cytophagales bacterium | reverse complement strand
AAATATGCAAAGGAAATTGTGCTGATTTTGCAAATGCTCCCAAAACAAGTGCATATACGAAAATATTAGGTAATGTATTTTGTGTATTTTTTTCAAAAAAAGCAAGAATTTCAGATAATTGAAAGCTATTTGTATGCAAAAAAAGTCCAAAAATACCCATCAACAAGCAAACATCTGCCACACGATTAACCCAAAATGCTTGTCTGGAGCTTTCTATTGCCTCTTTTTTCTCATACCAAAAACTTATCAATAAATATGAAAAAAGCCCCACACCTTCCCAACAAATATACAACAAAATAAGACTATCTGCCCAAATTACCCCCAACATCATCAAAATAAACACATCTAAATATACAAAATATCGCCTTAAATGTGGTTCATTTTTGAGATAAAATACCGAAAAAAACACTACGAGCATATACACAAACACCGCCAAAAGCCCAAATATGCGTGAAAAATCATCTACATACAAAGAAATAGGCACGTGAATATCTGCAATACTTATCCAATTAAATGATATTTGTAAAGGTTTTTGCCCCAAAAACAATATGTTCTGTATAAATATTAGCCCAAATAATAACAAACTCCAAAAAATAGCAATTTGTGCAGTGTATTTTTTGGGTAAAAGATAATGCAAGAAAATAGCAACCATTGAGCAGGATTTAAAGATTTTTTGGATAATTCAGGATTAAACAGCCAAATTGAGCAGTATTTAAAGATTTTTTTGAATAATTTAGGACTAACTACACAATTCCAAAAGGCTATTCCATTCATCATTCATCATTTATAATTTATCATTTATCATTTATCATTCATTTTTTCCACCAACCACCACCACAATTTCACCTTTTATGCTGGTTTTTTGTGTAAAATAATCTTGTAATTCTTTGAGTGTGCCACGTGGATTTTCTTCGTGGATTTTGGTTAATTCTCTGGAAACAGATGCAAGGCGATTTTCCCCAAAATACTGCACAAATTCGCCCAAAGTTTTCAAAATGCGGTGTGGAGATTCATAAAAAACCATTGTACGAGTTTCTTCTGCTAAGAATTTCAGGCGTGTTTGTCTGCCTTTTTTTACAGGCAAAAATCCCTCAAATACAAATTTATCATTGGGCAAACCTGAATTAACCAACGCAGGAATTAACGCAGTTGCACCAGGCAAACATTCCACCAAAATATCATTTGCCAACGCTTCCCTCACCAACAAAAAACCTGGGTCAGAAATGGCAGGCGTGCCTGCATCAGAAATTAGGGCAATCTGCAAGCCACTTTTGAGTTGTGTAATACATTTTTGGAGTGTGTGATGTTCATTAAAAATATGATAACTCTGCAATGTTTTTTTTATCTCAAAATGTTTCAAAAGATTACCCGAAGTGCGTGTATCTTCTGCCAAAATAATATCCACACTTTGAAGCACTTTTACTGCTCTAAATGTCATATCATCAAGATTGCCAATAGGCGTAGGAACCAAATAAAGTTTGCTCAAAATAGTTCAAGGTTTAAAGTTCAAGGTTTAAAGTTTAAAGTTCAAGGTTCAAGGTTTAAAGTTTAAGGTTTAAAGTTTAAGGTTTAAAGTTTAAGGTTCAAAAAGTTTAAGATTTAATTTGTATTTAATCTTGTTAATCTTTAAATCCTGAAAATCCTGTTTCAGACTTTGGCTGTTTCATTCATAATTCATCATTTACTTACAATTTGAAACAAACTTATATTGCCCATTAGAGGCAAAAGTTACATCAGGAAGTTTTTTACATTTTTCAAAAATATCAAAACCTTTTTTAAGATTTTCCCAAAATTTAAGTAAAACAGGATTATCAGCGTATTCTTTTTTAAGGTTTGCAAAATTTTCTTTGGTTAATTTTGCAGGAAATACACTTACAGGAATAGTTTTTTGTCCATTGGTGCGTGCATCAACTGCCATTACATAAATTTCTTTGATAAGTTCGTCAGTCATTGCCATACAACCAATACTTTTGCAATCACCGTGAATAAAAATATCACCACCTAATTTGGCACTATCACCCAAAATTCTATCAGATTTGTTAGGATAATTAAGTCCCAAAGACAACAAAAAACTGCTTTGTGGATTAAATCTATCAATTTTATAAAAACCTTCTGGCACTTGTTCGTCGCCACTTTTGCGTTTTGGGCTAAGTTTTCCAGACATTTTGCAAATGGGATATGTTTTTAACAATATAAAATTTGGCATTTTTGCATCTTTTGCCCAAATTTCAAGTTCTTTTTCTTGTTTAAAAACCCTAATATAAATATTTAAAGACTTAATATCCAATTTTTTATCTTCATAAAGTTTTTGGGTAATTTCTCCTTTTTCCTTGTAGGCAGTTCTCACACGTGGATATTTGAGTTGAGCCTCTTTAAAAACAAGGTTGCTATAAGATTTTGAGATAGAATCTTCTGTTATTTTTTCTTTTTTGTTTGTCTTTTCTTCCGCTTCGTCATTTGTATCTTTTGTGTTTTTCGCACCTCCTTTGTTTTTTGGACTTTTCAATGTATCATTTTCTGCGAGTTCTGTTTTGCGTGGAGAACTTTCTGCATTGCTAAAAATCCATCTTCTCAAAAATTCTAAACTCAAAACAACGCCCAATAGTGCCAAAACTAATATTGTTACACGTTCCAATTTCATATTTTTTATACTTTTTTATAATTTTTTTTTAAAACTCTTTTGCAAAGTTAAAAAAAAATAAGAAAAATGATTTTTTTTGTATTTTTTGACAAACTTTTTTTTGATTGTTGCGTATTAACAAAATATTTACAACAATTATTTTCACAAAAAAAATGCAAAATTTCTTTTCATCTCTTTTATTCTTGTTATTTTTTCTTTCTTCTCTGCCTTCATTTTCACAATATAACCAAGCGAATATTTGGTATTTTGAAGGTGGAAATGGCATTAATTTTAATACAAATCCACCAACAAAAACGAATGATAATGTTTTTTCGCTTGGTAGAATATCTACCATTTGTGATAATAATGGAAAATTATTATTCTACACTGACGGAATGACTGTGATAGATAAAAACCACAAAAAAATGAAAAATGGCGAAAACATTTTAGGGCATGCAGAACATATTATTGTGCCATTTCCCCAAAATAAAAATTTGTATTATATTTTTTCTGTAAATGTTTATGATAGCACAAGAAGTTTTTATGTAACTGAAATGTTAAGAATAGACACGATAAAATTTGGCTGGAATGAAGTAGAAAAAAAAAGGGGGCTTTATAACCAAAAAACCTCAAGTTTATATTATCATATTGTGGATATGAGTAAAAATAACGGTTTGGGTGAAGTAATTGAAAAAAATAAATTTTTATACAAAAAAATAAAAGTAGATTTGGTGGTTGCAAGACACGCTAACAACAAAGATTTTTGGCTTATAAGTCACGAATTTATGACCAATAAATTCAAGGTTTTTTTGATAAATGAAAAAGGATTGCAAAAAAATCCTATTGAAACTGAAATGGGAATGAAATTTTATGATGAGTCAAATATTTATGCTCACACAGTACGTGATTTTAAACAGAACACAATGGCTATTTCACAAAATTTCCAAAAAATTGCTTTTTATGACAAAACGCATAAAAAAATACAAGTTTTTGATTTTGATAATGAAAACGGAAAAATCACAAAATTTGTAACAATAAGTATAGAAGAACATTTGAAACTTGGTTGGGGAATGAATTTGGAATTTTCTCCTGATGGTACAAAATTGTATGTTTTGTGTAATAGATATTTGATGCGAGTAAACGAAAAAGAAATTCAAAAAGAAGCCTCAGCAACCATTTTTCAATACAACCTTTTGGAAAATGACATAGAAAAAACGAAAAAAAGTAAAGGTTTTTATCATAATAATCCAACTATTAACAGAAAAGAAGATGTGCCAATAGGCGATTTTAGGATTGCACCAAATGGAAAAATGTATTTTATAAAGTGTAATCGTAATATGATTGGTTCTATAAGCAATGCAAATAACGATTTAGACAGCACCAAAATAGACAAAGAAGGTTTAAAATTTGAAAAACAAAATATGGGAGATAATCTCCCCAAAGTCGCCCATCTTCTCCCACCATTTTACAATCCAATAAAATTAGGAGATTTATTTCAAAGGGAAATTCTTTTTGAAACAGGAAAATATGACCTCAAAACGTGGCATTATCCCATTTTGCAGGATATTGTAAAATTCTTAAAAGAAAATCCAAAAACTACTATCAATATTTTTGGGCATACAGACAACGAAGGCAATGCAGAAGCCAATAAAACCCTTTCTCTGCAAAGAGCTAAGGCGGTTGAAAGTTATTTTATGGCACAACAAATCTCAAAAAATCGCATTATTTCCGAAGGTTTTGGTGATACAAAACCACTTTTGGAAAATTCTACACCTGAAAATAAACGCAAAAACAGAAGAATTGAGTTTTTGGTGAAGTAGAATTTTTTTATTTTTATGTATGTTTTTCTAAGAATAAAAAAACACTTTTTGCAAAAAAATTGTTAAGCATAGATAAAAAATAAATTCCTAATTCCTAATTCTCAATTCCTAATTAAAAAATGATAGGCATTTTGCTTGTAAATTTGGGTACGCCTGACAGCCCTAATACGCCTGATGTAAGAAAATATTTGCGTGAATTTTTGATGGACAAACGTGTGGTTGATATTCCTTTCATAGCACGCTGGTTGCTTGTCAATGGCATTATTGCACCATTTAGGGCACCAAAATCCGCCAAAATCTACAAAGAAGTTTGGTTACCCGAAGGCTCACCTTTGAAAGTTTATGGTTTTGCGATAGAAAAAGAATTACAAAATTCCTTAGGAGAAAAAGATTATTTTGTAAAATTGGGTATGCGTTACCAAAATCCAAGCATAGAAATTGCTTTGAAAGAAATGCAAAGTCGCCAAATTGATAAAATCGTGGTTGTGCCACTTTTTCCGCAATACGCCTCTGCAACCACAGGTTCAGTACACGACAAAGTAATGGAAATTATTATGCGTTGGCAGATAATTCCTGAAATTACATTTATCAAAAGTTTTTTTGATTTTCCGCCTTTTATTGATGCTTTTGCACAAATTGGCAAAACTTATTTGCAAAAAGATAATTATGACCATATAATATTTAGTTATCACGGATTGCCTGAACGCCAAATAAGAAAAGGCGATAATACCAAAACCTGCCTTACATTCGCAAAACAAAATCCTCAAAAAGCAGGTGAAGCGAATTGTTGTGCGACCATTCACGCAGGAAATAGAGGCTGTTATAGGGCGCAATGTTTTGCTACAACAAGGCTTTTGGCTGATGCTTTGGGGCTAAAAGAAGAAGATTATACAGTTTGTTTTCAATCACGCTTGGGAAATGACCCTTGGATAAAGCCTTACACAGAGGATTTGATAAAAGAATTGGTAAAAAAAGGCAAAAAAAGGGTTTTGGCATTTTCACCTGCTTTTGTGGCAGATTGTTTGGAAACTACCATAGAAATAGGCGAAGAATACAAAGAGGTTTTTGAGGAATTGGGAGGCGAACATTGGCAACTTGTACCAAGCCTTAACGATAATCCGATTTGGGTAGAGGCACTCCAAAAATTGATATTGCATTATGCAAATGAATTGCCAAAAATGGAATTGGAGATTAAAAGTAATTAAGAGGGCGTTTTAAAAGGGTACACATTTGCAAAAACCACTTGAAAGTGATAATTTTGAAATTGAAAATAAACATCAAAAACAAGTGATATATGCAAACAAACACAAAAAGAAAGAAATATCCAA